>JAHITX010000077.1 GCA_018817425.1 Pseudomonadota bacterium | reverse complement strand
TTTATTGAGAGGTAGTTATGACAAAATATGTATTGGCAAACTGGAAGGCCCATAAATCCATGTCCGAAGCTGAAGCATGGCTTGAAAAGTTCTGTCAGTTGTATCGTCCCAATCCCCAGGTAGAAGTAATCATCGCCCCACCTGCATTATACCTTATCCCCATGCAACAGGAATTACAGAAATATACAACTGAGCATCTAACCTTGGCAGCTCAGGATCTGTCGCCATTCCCCCTGGGCGCTTATACCGGGGCAATGGCCGCTGAAATGGCACGAGACCTGGTTGAGTTTGCTATTCTCGGTCATTCTGAGCGGCGTCGTTATTTTTATGAAACCAACCAGGATGTTGCTAACAAAGTCAGCGAGGCCAGGGCTGCCGATATAAAACCCATCGTCTGTGTCGACAAAACCTATGCAAGGTCTCAGATAGCGGCCCTGAACGAAGCAGATCTTGAGGATTTGATTATCGGCTATGGACCTGTTGATGCCATAGGTATTAATGTTCCCCAATCTCTTGAAAAGATAAAAGAGGTGATAGGGGAGATCAGGATAATCGCACCTGACAAACCGATCCTTTATGGTGGCTCAATTAATGAGGATAATGCTGGCGATTACCTGGCGATAGCGGGTTTGTCCGGGTTAATGGTAGGGACGGCAAGCCTGGACCCGGTGGCGTTCGCACGTATTTGCGAGAAGGCCTCCTGTGATGACTATGACAGTTAATCGTACGGGGAATCGAGCGGGCCAAAATTTTCAGGACCGATTCCGATCGTGATGATTTTTTAAACCGGTTTGGAAAGCTTATAATCGAAACCAAAAGCAGTTGTTTAGAATGGGCGCTATTATCAAATCATTTTCATTTACTGGTAAAAACCGGTGGTGTTCCGGTGTCAACTTTGATGAGGCGGCTGCTTACCGGATATGCAGTTTCATTTAACCGGAGATATAATTGATCCGGGCATCTCTTTCAGAACCGCTATAAATCCATTTTATGCCAGGAGGATGCTTATCTGCTTGAGCTGGTCCGTTACATTCATCTAAATTCCATCAGGGCAAAGCTTGCTGAAAATATGGGATTATCCTTATTCCGGGCATAGCAGCATCTGAGAAGATGAAATTCTTGATAATTCTAAAATAAAAGTTCTGGCAGATACTGTTTCAAAAAATGTGGATATAGATAAAATACGTTTACTTTCCGAAATGGATATAAAACAAACTGATTTGTTTTTATCCTCATTCACTAAGTTATCCAATCATATCCCATGTGCGGATGCCTCCCCTATAGTACTGTTATGAAATCAGGCCTTCAGTCACTTGGATTCAGTCACTTGGATACACCGAAGTAAAGCCTCTAAAGGATTTTCTTTTTTTAAAACAGGATACTCCGATACGAGGTCACTGTTTTCACTATTCACAAATGATAAGCAATGATAAAAACCTAATGGAAAATATTTATTCAGGAAATCCTAAAGAAAAAGCCAAAGGGGTTTCGCGTAAGAAATACTTTGGCGTCATATGTACATTTACACCTTTCTGCTTGTATAGAATAATAATAAAAACAGTATTATATAGTTTTTTGTTATCCCGGGCTTGACCCTAAATCCATAAAAGTAACAGATATTGCAACCTAGATACCGGATCGAAGTCCGGTACGACAGGATGAAAAAGCGCCCATTAAATATAATTATGACACAGTCTCCGAAGCGAGCAATCTTATTGGATATAGAACATGTACAAGATATTTCCATCCGGAGAACTTACCTTCATCTACTTTTTACTTTGATTATTTCCGGTTTTTTGATATAGTTACACAAATTCTTTGTTGAAATGCTGGCTGGCTTACATGAATCTAAGGTTTTAAAAATGAAAACCACACAATATTTTGATTATACGAGGAAACGCCCGGATCGTGCTCAAATCAGAGAAGATTGGATAAAATCAGTTATTGATAAACCTGATAAGACAGAAATTCAATCTGATGGCAGGATCAGAAAATGGGCCAAAATATCAGAAACAGGGAAATATTTGAGAGTTATTTTACTCGAAGATGGCGAAACGGTTCATAATGCGTTTTTCGATAGATCATACAAGGAGTGATAATCATGAAAGTGAAATATTTTTCCGATACGGATACTGCTCACGTCGAATTCACCGATAAAGAAGTAAATGAGACTAAAGAAATAAGTGAAAATATCTATGTTGACATCGATGCTAAAGGCAATATCGTTAGTATGACTATTGAGCATGCAAAAGATAATGCCGGACTTTGGGAATTTTCATATCAAGAGATGTCGCATCAAACTGAAAAGGAGTATAGAGCATCAATTTGATAACAGATCATTTGCCTGAATAAAAAACTTTCAGATAGATATTGGACAATGGGGTCTGCTTATGGATTTTGCTTTTATGTTATACTTCTCTTTGTGATTTGCGGGATCACTAATCTCCATATACTTCAAATTCTATCTATCATAACTTCTATGTCATGCAGCTTCAAGGGCTTAATTTGAGATAGTTCTTTGTGAAACCGCTGTTCGGAATCCCATAAATCCCAGGCATGTTGGGCATTCAGCCAAAATTCGGGGGAATTCCCGAAAAGACGGGATAATCTCAATGCCATGGCAGGTGTTATGGCCCGTCGTTCTCTTAAAATTTCATTAATAGTCTGGCGTGATACACCCAAAGCCATAGCCATTGAAGTAGCGTTCAGATCAAAATCCGGCATGAAATCTTCTCTGAGCATCTCGCCGGGATGTGTTGGGGGGCATTCTCTTTTTGCAGTGTTTGTAGTAGTCATGTTTCTATCCCTCAATGGTAATCAGTTATTTCAACATCGTAGGCATCGCCTTCAACGAAACTAAAACAGATTCGCCATTGTTGGTCATTGATCGATATTGAATATTGTCCTTTCCTATCTTCTTTTAGTGCGTGTAACCGGTTGATTGGAGGCATCATGAGATCATTTAAGGTTAATGCATAATGTATATATTCTAAGCGCCTTATGGTCCGTTTGATTAATTCAGGGGGCAGACGTTTTGATTTGCCTGTTATAAAAAGTTGTTTCGTTTCTTTATCGGCAAAAGATTTTATCATGAGCCTATTGTAAGCTGTCACGTTACAGTTGTCAATATTCAAACTCATTTTTTTGAGAATAGACATTGTTTGTGGTATCCGCTTCAGAATTTTGTCAGTTTACATTGATAATCTTGTAATAAATCCATAAACCGCCATTCCTCCTTCATCATATTTAAAAGAGAACGAAAACTGCCTGTTACAATTAATTTCTTCTTTGCTAATATATAGTTTTATGTTATAGCCACTTTAATTCGATTTATTTAAAATGAGTTGTTTGTGTAACTTTCAGGATTTAAAGAGGAAAAAGCCAAAGCTTGAAATTATGTTTTCAGATATTTTTAGCATTTGGAGTTATTCTGTTAATAGAGTAATTAATCGCTTTTGAGTGATATGCTGATCCATTATGGTGACAGTATTATTGAACGGGTTTAAAAAGCAGCTACAGGCAGTAAATTAGGGAAAGAGATTCAAACTTTAAAAGAAAAAGTAATTAAAGGTCAAATAAAGACTTGACCCAATTTGTTCTTCTTTTATTCAAATATAGCAATTTAGAGGTTCCTTTCTCCCTCTGAAACGAGAGGATATGGAAAACAAGAATTCATCAAAATCGGATCAAGAACAAAGAAGTATCTTATATCGTATTTTTGATCCTAGGCGCGAAGATGAGGTTGTAGTAAGAATATTTTTTTGGATATCTATACTCTCATGTGTGTTTCTGCCAAGTATCTTTGAGGTGTTAGCCGACAATAAGATATGGAATGTAATTGCTGTCGCATGGTTTGTGTTGGCCGTTTATATTCGTATTAAGGTTTTGAGAAACCGGTGAATTTAATGAAGGCAGGGGACGTGACCGAAATAATGGGGGTCGCATTGACGGACAACATGGGTGTAAGGCCTACACAGTTGGCAGCTCTGCCCTTTAAAATATTTTACAACCACGCCTTTCACAAAGACTTCGCTTGTGAAGGCGGCGTTCTGATAGTACAGATATCTCCTATCTATCAATCCAGAGATAGTGGAAATATGTGAACCCTGACATGGTGAGACCATGTCAGGAAACATCTTTACTAAGCCCTACTGGATGACAAGTGGGATAATATCGGCAAAGCAACTGAGTTTATGAAAACAAGGGGGAATCTGAAATTTCTGCGCCAGTTCCATGACTTCCTGTAGATTTCGGCATCTCACTATACCCTTGAACAGGAAAGCTCAGAACGGTTGATGCTAAAATATTTTGAGTACCTTCTCAGAGTCAAGGACTTCCTGAAAACCACGTATTCGCTTGATGTCCTTGGAAATCTTGATAAGTTTCCTCTCAACACAGATTCTACTCTTAATGAATATTACGAGAAAATTGCCGACAAAGTAAATCGGCATAGATTCACCGATCCAAAGAATGCAAGAGCCGACAGTTACTATATACAGAAGATCAAGCCGTTTTTTGTAAATCAGAGGATTTACTATGAGGTTACATTCACGCAACTTAATGCTATTGATTTTATCTATTCCAATTATCTGCAAAATAAGAGTAAAAATTCATGAGAAGAAAAGAAAAAGAAATTACTGAAAAATCGGAGATCGAAGCTGTTATTCATAATTCGATTGTCTGTCGTGTCGGATTGGCTGAGGATAATATTCCGTACATTGTGCCCTTATGCTACGGATACCGGGACAATACGATTTATGTCCATGGTTCTTTGGAAGGAAAGAAAATAAATATTTTGCGGAAAAATAATAATGTTTGCTTTGAGTTTGATATAGATGTTGAGGTTTTAAAAGGCAAAAATGCCTGTGAGTGGGGCATGAAATATGAGAGTGTAATTGGCTTTGGTAAAGCATTTTTTATTGATAATCCGGAGCAAAAAAGAAAAGCATTAAATATTATCATGAGCCAATATTCGAAAAACTTATTCCAATTCACAGATAGTACTATCGATAAAACATCTGTGATTAAAATTGAAATAGATAGTATGACCGGCAAACGGTCCGGGTTCCAATAATAAACAATATAATCACTGCTCCATCTATTGGGAGTTTAACTTCACCCCTTCCCACAGATGAAGGCTAAGTTATGAAAAAAGGCTAAAAATGAAAAATATATTTCCAGAACCAATAAGAAATTTGCCGGAAGCTGATATACCAATAGATGGTATCAAGGCGTATTTATCGCAGGCTTCTAATCATCAGTTGATATTTATGCAATTTGAAAAGGATGCTGACCTACCTGAGCACTCTCATGCTGCCCAGGTAGGATTTGTTCTTAGTGGGAAAATTGAATTGATAATAGATGGAGCCAAAAAAGAGTATAGTAAGGGTGATATTTACTTCATTCCTGAAAACACAAAGCATTCGGGAAAAATCTATGCCGGATATGCAGACATTACTTTTTTTAATGAGTCTGATCGCTATAAAGCGAAGTAATTGAGAATTTAAAATACCGCTATAAACTATATTTTCATACGCAACATCTATGTGCTAATTAAATACCGGCCTGAAGTGGGAAAGCCGATTTTCCCCATTCCATATACGCCATGACATCATTGATATCAGCTTTGCGGCCATCTGCAAAAATTGCCTGGCCGTTGATTAAACATGAATATGCATAGCGAACCGTAGTTCCTGTGTGTGATGCTACAGTAAATATGCTTCTTCCTCCCGCTGCAATTTCCAGGTCTACTTTACCATCTTTAGAGTTCAGCTTGAATTCCCATCTGGATGGAACCTGCATCCCTGTAAGCGGATCTATCCACATTTCCATATCCTTTACCGAAATATCTCCCAAGCCGAATGCAAGCTTTTCATCATTGATAGAGATTTGACCTTGCCCTATTTTTTCCTCTCCCGGTAAAACGAAGAAGTATATACGATATTTGTCATTCATGCCCAAAACCCAGTTGTATGGTTTACGCATTGATGTAACCGGGTCATATGTTTTTCCGAATGTTAATCTTTCATGAAGCCCGTAAGCATTTTTTAGAACATGTTTCTTGCCTCCGACAGTAATATCACCTTCAACCCAACAGAAATGGTCATAACCGGCGCGAAGCGTTTTAGGCAAGTCCTCCCAAAGGCCGCCACTTCTTATTGCTTTGCCAATACCTCCAAAAAGCATATTGTACTGAATGCCCATGTGATCGCCCTTAATTTCCCAAAAGGGAGGCCGGGAAATAAATTCCATTTTTTGTGTTTTCCAGACTATCGAATCTCCGACCTGCTTGATTGAAAAATCTGTGTCGACCCAATCTTTGGGGTCTAAGCGGTTGCTGATAAATTCGTTGTTATGCATTTTGCCACGTTTGTTTTTGGGGATCATCATAAAAGTTGTCTGGATCATCAATGCTTTATCCACTTGCCAATAGCCGCTCTTTCCTCCGCCGACATGCCATAAATTAGGTACGAAGCAAAGGTCATAATCCTCTGACTCTGCTATAACAAGTTGAGCAAAATCTTCCATATAGTCACCTTGTGGCATGTCAACATCATGGTTTAAGCCCTCAGACAACTGAACATCGCTCATAGCTTCTCTTTGCATAGTTACCTTCCCCTTTCTATTGCATTTGTTTGGTTCAAAGACATTTAAAAACTGTTGCTCAAAAATCACTTTTATAAAACTATAACTCATATTGTCCTGTTTTTACAAATATTAATTTTTCTATATATGCGATTCTATAATGATATTTTTAATGAATCTGATCGTTAGTGTCCATCCAGAAATGGTAGATTGCGGTTCAGATCAAGGCCGCAGCATTTTTGAAAACGCAGGCGTAATGGTCTTACGTCGAGTATTTCAAAAATGCGAGAACGCAGATATGGGTCGCAAGATGCCGTTTATGGATGGGCACTAGTTATAAAGTGAATTTTGGAAGATAATGGGAAAAGAAAACCGGCATGTTCGGATTAAACTTGTACCGCAAAAACGAGTCCTAATTCCGTTGCTTCAACTGTGAATCTTCAATCTTTACATTTTCATAATTATAAGTAAAATGTACATATAGCTGAGCTACGTTTTTAATGGAATAAACAGAAAGAAAAGGCTAAAATTAAAAAGTTTAGAATTATATCTGCCAGAAAAGCGGATGGCGATGAAGAAAAAGATTATTGGAGATACAGAAAATGAGAGACCATTATGATTTTTCCAAAATGAAGGGCCGTAAAAATCCCTATATAAAACATTTAAAACAACCGGTAACTATTCGGCTTGACCGTGATACCATTTCATATTTCAAGTCTATGTCGGAAGATTTGGGCATTCCTTACCAAAACTTAATAAACCTTTATCTTCGAGATTGCTCTGTTAATCAAAGAAAACTGCAAATGAAATGGCAAACTGAAAATGCCGAACAAAACAGTTGAGTTAGTCCGGGCTATTTATATGGCAATCATACAAGCAAAAATTACTGATGCAGAAGAAGTCTTGAGATTGCAGAAGTTGGCTTATCAAATTGAGGCCAAACGCTACAATGATTATAATATACCTCCACTTAAACAGACAATTGCTGAAATAAAAGAACAATTCAAAACATATATAATATTAAAAGCTGTTTCTGAAAAACAAATTATCGGCACTGTGAGAGCATATGAAGAAGATGGGACTTGTTTTGTCGGCAAGCTGGCAGTTCTTCCTGATATGCAAAATCAAGGCATCGGAGCAGCTTTGATGAAAGAAATTGAAAAGCATTTTACCCCAAAAAGATTTGAGCTTTTTGTAGGTTCTAAAAGCGATAATAATATACATCTTTATAAAAAATTAGGTTATAATATCTATAAAACGGGTGGTTATGATTGTGACCATATAGAAATTATATATATGGAAAAGGTTAATAAGAAATGAGAGAACATTTTGATGTCGGATCTTCAGTGATTATAGCGATTACTTTTGTGCTTTTTGTATTGGCATTGTTTACCAAAGGTCTTACTCACGATCTGCTTTTAGAAGCAGGTGTGTTTCTTGTTTCTGTAAAATTGATTATAATGGCGTATAAAAATAACATAACCACAAAAAAGTTATTAAAAGAGTTGCAAGATATTAAAGATGCCTTGGTAAAAAGAAAAGAATAAAATGTCGGGAGATGTAGAGATGAAAAAAATATTATATACAAAATTTTCATCCGCCTTGACCTTGACCAAACTGAAACGTTTTGAAAGTGGCTCTTTAAGCCTGAATTTATGTGGATTGCCTTTTAGTGAGAGATGATAATATGGATATATGTCCTTTAAAAACAAATGCAAAGCGAGTTGAATCGTCTGGCCAAAGCGGTATGAGCATTGTTACTTTAATATTATTTATCGCTCTTGTTGTATTGGCGGTAATTGCCTACCCGTTACTACGGAAGCATCCGGCCGAACAAGAATCAGTTTCTGCTGTAATTCAAAATACACCTGCTGCAAGTAAAAATGAACTTGCTAATATTCAGAAAACCGCAAATCAGCTTGCCATTGGCGACTTTGCATCAGAAGAAGAAATAGATATAAATCTGAATTCTGTTATGGATCTGGATTTTATGTCCAAATCGGAAGTGTACGATCTTAGGACAGATGCCGTTTATCAATATCCGGAACTCATTGAAGGCGACTATATTCCTTCACGGACAGTTTTTGGTCAGATTGAAGATGGCAGACCATGGTGGGGAACTATGGGAGCTTCCTATGGCCGTGGTAATGACAGTATTGAAGGCCCTTCAATGCAGTCAGTTTCCATACTTAATCCATATCTTCTGGCAGTACCTGACTTAATAATATCATGGAATATGGCGGTTGTGCCCGAAGAAGAACTGGGAAGCGATAAATTTCCGGTTTATTGTGAACCTTATGATCTGCGATGGTATCCTGCGCTTAAGAAAGCGGAAGTACACTATAGTAAAGAATGCGCTCAACTTAGCTATAAACAAAAATTCAGCTTTTTATTTTACAATGCCAGGGACTTTAACCTCAAATACGTATATGTGTCATATGATAATTCAACTAATATCTCAAAAGACATCCAACCCAATGCGCCTGTTGCTATAAAACATTATATACACAGAGGAGGCAGTTGTGGGTATCCGGGAGGATGCAATAATGTTAGTCCAAGCACCCCGCCAACAGATGATATCAGTATCACTGGCTGGCCGGCCAAGGCTGTTGTCTGGTTCTGGAAAGACAAACCTGCTTCATATAATAAAACGCCGGATATGGAATTTATTATTTATTTCGAATAGAATAAAAAAGAAAGATTTTACATCCGTTTCATATCCGGGTCATTTTGAGGAGGGTGGGTTTTTCTGTATTCGTGTTCTTTATCAAGGTGCATAAGATATTCCAGAAAATTCCATGTTCGGGCTGTTTCTGTGATCATAGCAATAATCACATCCTGCGGATCGGGCAACACCTGTTTATAACTTCTTAGGATCTGTATTACTTGCTCTTTATCTTCAGAATTTATCAGTACCATACGGTAATTGCCGGATGCGGGAGTTTTGCGGTTGCAATCGGCAGAAGGCTTTGCTGCTTTGTTTTCAGTTAATGTCTTAACCTTTTCTTCGATCACATCGCCTACAGTTTTGGTAAACAAATCTTCTGTGACAGGAATTACTTCCAGTGCATTTGATCCCTGTGCCATTTCAGCAAAGGCCGCCATTCCGGCCTGTATATCCGTTTGTGATAATCCAAGGGTAAAACATATTATACTGTCATCCATTAGCAGCAGGCCTCCTCAATGTTGCCATCAGTTTTGTAACTATCTATTAAGCGAGATTAGAATTGACAAAATCCCAGTTGATAAAGTTTTCGATGAATGCGTCAAGGTATTCATTACGTTTGTTTTGATAATCAAGATAATAAGCATGTTCCCATACGTCCACCGTCAATAATGGCTTTAAACCGTGAGCTATAGGAGTATCAGCGTTTGATGTTTTCATAACCTCCAACTTGTTATCTTTCAAGACCAGCCATGCCCATCCGCTGCCAAATTGTGTAAGACCGGCATTCTTTAGCTCTTTAATAAAGTTGTCGTAGCTTCCAAAATCGGAGTTGATTTTTTCTGCGATCTTTCCTGTAGGTAAGCCACCACAATCCGGTTTCATGGATTGCCAGTAAAAGGTATGGTTTAAGACCTGAGCGGCATTGTTAAAAATACCGATTTTGTCACTAGTATTTGCAGTTGTTTTAATGATATCCTCTAATGTCTTGCCGGCCAGATCAGTACCCTCAATAAGCTTGTTGAGGTTTGTAACATAAGCATTATGGTGTTTTCCATAATGAAAATCCAAAGTTTCCGAACTGATATATGGTTCAAGCGCATCTTTTTTGTAAGGAAGATCGGGTAGCATAATAGACATAATATTCTCCTTTTATTTTACGATTTAAGTTTAGTGCCGCTTTTAGCGAGTAGCGACACAATTAACCCTAATATAAAACCTCCTGCAGCCGTAAGAAACAGCAGTAGTATTACCGGCATTTCTGTGGTAAACCAAAGGAATCGAGCCTGGATGGGAGCTGTGTTTTGCACAGCCACCAGCACCAAGGCAATACTGATTGTCAAAACAAGAACTTGTTTTATTGTCTTCATAGTAGGTATGACCTCCTCTGCATCATTTGGTTCAATTTAGCCGCAATGCGGCAGTTAACCAGGCTTCCAGGGTGTTTTGCTTGCCCGTCAACAGCCAAGATGAGACGTTTTGTAAATGGCTCAGGTAATTTCTTTAACCCGTCCTACTATACCGCTTTCAAGGCGTACCTTTATCCCATGCGGATGGGTACCTGATTTTGTAAGAATATTCTTCACAATACCTTCAGTCAGATTGCCTGTACGCTGATCCTGTTTTTGCACAACTTTTACATGCGCACCCACTTTTATATTAGCGCGGTTATTTCCGTTCATACAACATTTCCTCTATTTCCTAAAAATATAATTTGTACAATACTATCATAAAAAATCTATTTATTGCAAGAGAGCCCGTTTCAAATTGAATGCTCCCCGACATCTTTTCTCAACGCATTCCTTGAAGCTTTATCCACAAGTGTAAAAAGCCTGTCTGTATCATCTTTTTTATTTGATGCCTGATGTCCATGCACTTTAACAAATTTACAATTTATTTGATCAGTCATTCTATAAAATTTCTGATAAAGCTCATAATTATTTATACGCCTGTTTTTCTTTGAACAATAATTGTTTTTTTCTAAGCGCTCACGCCTTCCCGGCAAACCCATGATGTTTTGGGAATCCGTATATATAATTACCTTGTTCCCCATTACCTGAATATCGTTTAGCGCCCATAATAGAGTTTGTAATTCAAGATTCGTTGAAGAAGTATGATCAAAGCGCTTCACTTTCACTTGCTTTCTCAAAGCATCCAACGAAAGTCCAGGTTCAGATACAGCGAGGTAAGCCCCATATCCAATCTTTGACTTAGTATTCACACTTCCATCTGTAAATATAATCAGCTCATCCACAAGCATATTATCAAACTTTTCGGTTTTAATGTCTATACAAATGTCTATATGGTTTGGAGTATTATGGTAAATACATATATCAGCTTGTTCCGATTAATTAAATCTCAAATTCCTTGACGAGCAATTACTTATTTTATATACAAATATTGTATAAAAAGATTTTTATATTTGTGGTTTAGCCGATTATTCATTTAAAAATCTATAAGGAGAATCAGATGGTCTCCAAAAAGCCCTCAAAAAGAGAAACCCATACACCCATGTTAGTTGTGCCGGATAGTATAGCAGAAGAAGACCGGATCGGACATCAGGAACATTGTGATGGGTTGGTCCAGATGATACGTTCCGTAGAATCCAGTGGTTCTTTTACAATTGGTGTCTATGGTCAATGGGGTTCGGGGAAAACCAGTATGTTAAAGCTGATCGAAAAGGCTTTGTGCGCTGATGCCACTGACAGTGAATGCCGGATACTGACCGTCTGGTTTAATCCCTGGCAGTTTGCAGGTGAGGAGCACCTGATTATTCCGTTTTTTCATACCTTGGCCGCTTCATTAAAACGGGTTCATGAAAGACAAAAAGGTGATAAAGGGGAATTTTCTAAAAAAGTCTCAGTTTTTTTAAAAAAACTCACAAAGGTGCCAATTGCCCTTGCCTATGGCTTAGAAGGTGAAATCAAAATTCCGTTGCTTCTTAAGTCGAAGTTTAAATTTAAAGATATGATTGATGAATCGCGAAGAGCTGAAAAGGAAATTGATAATAAAGAGAAAGAAGCCGGTATTTTGGATTCTGTTCAGGAATACGAGAGTCTTTATTATAATCTTCTTCAGGAACTACAGAAAGCTGCTGAGGAGTTCGGTACAAAGATCGTAGTATTTATCGATGATCTGGATCGTTGTCTGCCCGAAAAGGCTGTCCAGTTGCTTGAGGGCTTAAAGGTGCTTTTGGATTTACCGAATTTTGTATTTGTGATCGGTGTTGCCAGGGAAGTAATAGAACGGGGTATTCGCGTGCGTTACAGGGAACTATACCTTACAAACCGCGAAGATTTGCCGGATATAGAAAAAGACTATCTGGATAAGATAGTTCAGTTTCCTGTTGCGATGCCACCGGCAGATCCAAAACACCTTTTAAGTCATATCACATCTTTAATGAATGACTTAAAAGATGCACAACCATTTATTAAAACGATACTTGAGACACTTGGCAATAATCCCCGAACTTTAAAACGATTCATAAATGCCATTTCCTTTTCCATGTGGGTGGCGGACCGCAAGCAAGTAGAGGATTGTGAACCTTTTCTCCCGGAACTCCTCATAAAAATGAGTTTGATTGCATTTTTGCTTCCAAATCTTTATCGTCAACTTGAAAATTACCCGCATCACCTTATAAAGCTTCAGAAAATAATCCGGCAACTTGTAGAAACAAAAAAAGAGAAAATTGAAGAGAGCAGGGAACAGCCTTATAAGCCGACCAAAACCGATATCCCGATAGTTGATCGATGGTTGGAAGAGCGGCACTTTTCAAAACTTGAAGTCATCTTAAGATGTGAGGAAAGGGGTACGTTTCATGATAAAGGGTTTGAGAATCAGGAGGAAGTAACTCGATATGTGTTTATGCTTGCGCCTGCCTTAAATCCGGAAACAAGGGCAAAGGCTATAAATTATGAGGCACAGGAAACTTCTTTAAAAGATGAATTAAATGGAAGAATGGTAAAGATTCCAGGTGGTACATTTACTATGGGCGATGAAAAAGAAGGGGAAGTCGAAACAACTGTGAGTGATTTTGAAATAGACAAGTATCCTGTAACACAGTTATTGTATTATAAAGTGACCGGTAAAAACCCCAGTCATTTTAGGGGGGTTGATAAACCAGTGGAGAGTTTATCATGGTTTGATGCTGTGGAATTTTGTAACAGTCTTTCCGATAAAACAGGATATAAGTCTGCCTATGAAATCAATGGGAAAAGCGTAAAGAGGATTAATGATGCAAACGGTTTTCGTCTACCTACTGAAGCGGAATGGGAATATGCTTGTCGGGTAGGGACTAAAAGGGATAGATATGAAGACAACATAGACAAAATTGCTTGGTATGCTAATAACTCTGAAGATGAAACCCACGGGGTTGGCCAAAAAGATCCTAATAAATTGGGACTGTACGATATGCTTGGTAATGTTTGGGAATGGTGCCAGGACTGGAAAGGTGATTATCCTTCTGATCCTGTGAAAGATCCAATTGGTCATCCAACAGGCTCTAGTCGCGTGGTACGCGGCGGCAGTTGGGGCGACTATGCGCTCCGATGCCGGATGTCTTTTCGTAGCAGCATCCCACCTGACGACCGATACAACGGTATAGGCTTCCGCCTCTCCAGGTCCGTTTCCATTGACACTTGAGCCCTTGGACCCTTGGCAAAATTTTTTAGCGGAGTGCAGAGAGTGAATAGCCGACGAAGCGAAGCCGGCGGCGTATGAATGAACGCAACGGAGTGGAATTTCGGGGATTGGACTTTTTGCTTGCGTAGGGCGGGGTTTCACACCCCGCCAAAATGATGTCTGTGGCGTAACTCAAGATGGTAGTTAGATGATGGAAGTTGCCGTCACATGGCGGCATATAAAATGCCGCCCTACGAGGGTATTGTGTTATGAACAAAGAATCATTAAAATAAATCATATTGGTACGATGCATGATCATACGATGGACACGATACATAATCGTAGGGGCGTATTGCAATACGCCCCTAAACAATATGCCCCACAAAACCCCATAGACTTTTCCGGCATTTGGAAACAGGATATTAACTTTTAGAGAAGAGGTCTTTATGCGAAAAACAATTATTGTGTTGGTGATTATTGCTCTGGTGATTTCAGCCGGGGCCTATTATTACTTCTATAAACCACTTGCCCGGCAAACTGCCATTGAAGCTGTGCTGCCAAAAGATACTTTAGGCATGATCAGGGTGTGCGAACTGAAAAAGCAGATCGAACGATTCAGGAAAGGTCGCATGGGGCAGTCTCTTGGCGGTATTGATTTGCCGCAGCTTATGGCTGCTATGGAGATACCGCCTAAGCAGCGTACAGAGATCACACATGCCGTGGGAAACTTTAAAACCGCTGTTAACAGTACCTGGTTTGATGCCTTTTTTGGTCAGGATGTTTCTTTTGCAATGTTAAATATAAATCTTGACCCCCGGCAACTGGAATCCGTTGATCCTGAAACCCTCCTTGATTCGATAGTATTGGTGGCAAGGCCCAAACAGTCTGTTAAAATTATAGAGAGCTTTGCCAGCATGTTTGGCTCAACACTTTCCGTGAAAACCCAAAAATATCAACAATGGGAGATAAGCGAGTTCTTTCTGAAAAACGGTCGGCCGGTTTACTATGCATTGACTAAAGGACTGATGATAGCCGGTTTTTCAATAGCGCCTGTAAAACGCTGCCTTAAACAGTCATTAGATGATAGTACTTCTTTATTACAGGCCGAGATCTATCAACGCCATTGTGCCGATCTTTATAAGTCAGGCCAGACAGATTTTCTTGCCTTTGCAAATGCCGATCATTTTATTACCTTTTTCCGGGAGGCTGTCAGCCACAAGGCAGATACTGATCCAGGTGCGAGAAAGCTTGTAACCCAGTTTGAGAATTTACAGGGAATTGAGACCATTAATTTTGTACAATATGATGACGGCAGCCCCCTGGTACGTTCAAAAATAATTGCAGGAATTGACAGAACAAAGTTGTCTCACAGGCTAAAAACTATTACCGATATTGATCCTGCTGCCAACCACATTTTAAAGTATATTCCGGTTGATTCATTGATCTATAACTGGCAGAACACCTTTGATCTGAAAGTCTATTGGGATGAGATTCAGCATCATCCGGAAATAACATCTGAAGCCGTGGCAAAGATAAAGCAAAGCTTTGTTAAGGAAACAGGTATGGAAATAGAATCTCTTCTGGATGCTTTCGGTACTCAGGCTGGAATGCTGATCAAAGATATCAATATGGATGGGCCGTTTCCCTATCCTGAACTTGCTTTGTTTATCGAAGTAAAACAACCCGATGTTATCAATCAATTGATCAAACAACAAATCAAGAAATTAAATATGCCTATACAGCATGAGACTTACCGGAAAACCGATGTTAAATACGTCATGCTGCCAACCGGAGCTAATATGAGCCCGGCTTATACTTTTATAGAAGAATATTTTGCCCTGACTATCAACCGCAACCTGCTTAAAAGTATGATAGATGCACCTGATAAAAAAAGTCTTGGCAGCAACTCCAACTTTAAAGCCCTTGGAAAGGAGATGACTGCTGAAAACAACCAGATCTTTTATTTAAACACCGAAGAAATGATTATCAAGACCCGCAAATTAATCTCCTGGGGTATAAGCTGGATGGCTATTGCTCAGAGAGACAAAGTGGAAAAAGCCTCAAAGATAGTCAATTTGGGCATCAACCCCTTGCTGGATGGACTTTCCATGATAAAAGCCATGGGCGGAAGTACATATATCGGAGAAGATTTCATCAAGAGCGATATGCAGGTGCTGATGGATCGTTAAAAATCTAACGGAACTTAATTGTTTACCGAAACTTTGGAGAATACTTATGAGCGATAAAAAACAAACAGATTGGGAATGCATTCAAACTGAGACAGGACCTGACCTGAAGCTTTTTCGTGTAAGATTTGATTGGATGAGAAACCCAAGGAATGCTCATACGGTAAAAGCCACAGTCCTCGAATCTTCTGATTGGGTAAATGTGATAGCGCTGACCCCGGAGAATAAATTAGTGATTGTCTATCAGCATCGTTTTGGAACCGGTGAAACAACAACTGAGCTTCCCGCAGGAATCGTTGAATCAGGAGAAACATCAAAAGAAGCGGCTATCCGAGAGTTGAAAGAAGAAACGGGTTACACGAGTGAAGAATGGGAGTATTTAGGATATGTGGAGCCCAACCCGGCATTTTTGGATAACCGCTGTCATCATTGGGTGGCAAGAAACGTGAAGCAGACAATGCTCCCTGAGCTTGATGATGGTGAGCATGTGGCAGTTGGCGTTATGAGTATAAAGGAGATAGGGCAAGAGATTGCCTTGGGTAGATTTCGTCATTCGCTGGCTTTTACAGCGCTTTGTCATCTATTTGACCTTAGAGGAATACTGATGAAAGCTTGACGGAACTTTAGTACTATACATATCTCAATACAGCGAATACAGTTTTCTTGCCTTTTTATTCTGAAAAAAAGTAATTTCTCCAGGTTTTAGATTGTCTGTTGTTTCCATAAGCATATTTTTTGCGACCTCGAAATTTTTTTGATACTTCTCCGGTAGAGGATGAGAAGGAGGCATCTTCAGCGCAAGAAAATTAACAAACGTTTTGCCATTCTGCAAACGGAAGTCAAGATGAGGGCCGGTAGCAAGACCCGTTGCTCCCACATATCCTATAACCTGGCCTTTTTTTACACGGGAACCCCGTAAAACTCCTTTTGCTATTTTGGACAAATGTCCATACCAGGATTTGTGGTTATTGGGATGCTTTATTATTATCGTTGTGCCAAGCCCATCTCTTCTTCTTCCAGCCGCAGTAATGACACCGTCACCTATGGCAGAAATAGGGGTACCCCTTGGTGCTGCGTAGTCAATCCCAAGATGAGGGCGGTATTTTTTTAATATGGGATGATATCTTTTGCGGGTAAAATAGGAAGATATTCTTCTGTAGTTAAGGGGAGCTTTTAAAAATACCGCTTCAACACTGTCCCCGTTTTCATCATAATAGTTACCGTTTCCATCAGGCGTTTTATAATAAAAGGCATTATGTGTATATCCTGATCTTGTATAGGAAGCAGCCAATATATTTATATCTTTTAAAACAACCCCATCTTTATCAACATAGGAATCCCACAGAATGCTGAATTCGTCATCCGGGCGGCAGTCAGTAAAAAAATCTATTGTAGAAGCAAAAATTTCAGCAAATTGCACAACCATTTCAGGATGAACATTTAAAGAAGTCATGCTTTGATACAATGAATTTTTTATTTTCCCCCGGGTTCCTCTTATTATTTTTTTCGCTTTTATTTCATGTGTTGAAGCAATAAATGTGTTATTATTAATATCCGGTTCCACTACATAAAATTCCATGGGCCCGTCATAATATTCGAATTTATTAAAATTACCTTTACTATCAAGATAAAGTTTCCATTTGTCCCCTACATTACATTTTCTAAGATTAAAAATCTTATTCAACGTATTTGTTATTAAACTAACATCTAATAGCTCTACACCCTGTTTTGCCAGGATATTGCCAAGAACTTCTCCTTCCGAAAGTTGTCCGGCAATAACAGTCAAAACCTTTTCGTCTATCCTGTGAGGAGTTTTTGATTTATTACTAGCAAAGACAAAAATGAGAGAATTAATAATGATGATGAAAGAAACAGCTATTATCGTGATCTTTTTGTTCATAGACATATGCCCTGTTTTTTATTACTTTTCTATTCCAACTCTCGCCTGTACCCCATTATTATAGTAATGTTTGATTTCTTTCATTTCCGTAACAAGGTCGGCTTTTTCAATTACTTTTGGATCGGCTCCCCGGCCTGTTATGACAAGTTCAACATTATCAGGTTTTAATGCTATAATATCAAGGATGTCTTCAACAGATATAACGCCGCATGAAGAAGCTGAATTTGCTTCTTCAAGAACTATAATGTCGTATTTAGATGAATTCATTAAGTTCTTTATTTTTGCAATTCCTTTATGGGCTGCTTCAATATCTTCTTTAGAAGGTTTGCCTTTAATAAATCGCCCAAGTCCGAATTGTTCTACTGTTATCTGACCGGAAAATTTTTCAAGGGCTTTTATTTCGCTGTAAAGGCCCATCTTGATAAATTGAGCAATATAAACCTTCAGGCCGGCTCCCGCAGCTCTAATTGACAGGCCCAATGCCGCTGTTGTCTTTCCTTTCCCGTTTCCGGTATATACCTGGATGTAACCTCTCATATTTTCCCTCCAATGGTTATAGTTCTATCTTTCTTACAAGATCATTTATTTTACATTTATTGTCAAACAGTATGCTTACAATACTTCCGGGCTGGGCAAAATCAAGTTGTTGCCCATTTGTATCCGTTATTCTTCTTATTGTATCATGTTTTGCCGGGCCTTTAATGCACAGTATATCAACCTTGTCGTTTAAAAATAATTTGTTTCGCACTTGAATAATTGCCATATTTCCATTTTCAGATCCAATGACTTTACCTATAAATGTGCGTTTGGTAGCAGGCTTTATATCAAGATAGTTCGGCACAGTTTCTCTCGTATTACCAAAGTAGAATCCTGTGCAGTATCCTCTGTTGCTTATTCTGCCAAGCTCTTTTATCCATTCTTCTTTTACTTCAAATTCTGCCGGAGATTCATACCATGAGTCGATAGCTTCCCTGTAAACCCTGACTGTTGAAGCAAGATAGTTTATTCCCTTCATGCGGCCTTCAATCTTTAAAGAAGATATGCCTGCATCTATCATTTCAGGAATGTGGCCGATCATACACAAATCTTTTGAGTTAAAGATATATGTGCCACGGCTGTCTTCTCCAATTGGCATATATTCGCCGGGTCGTGTCTGTTCAACAACCGCATAGCTAAATCTGCACGGATGGCAGCACATGCCATGATTGCTGTCACGGTTTTCCATAAAATTGCTTAACAAACAGCGCCCCGAATATGATATGCACATTGCACCGTGAACAAAAGCTTCTATTTCAACTTCACCCAATGAAGCTATTTCTTTGATTTCTTTTAAAGAAAGCTCACGGGCCGTATTTATTCTTGTAACACCAATATTTTTCCAGAACAAAGCTGCCTTGTAACTTGTGGTGTTTGCCTGTGTGCTTAAATGTATAGGCATATCAGGCATTATGTTTTTTGCCTCAAGCAATATGCCGGGATCTGCAATAATTACTGCATCAGGTGCAATTTCTGAAAGGCTCTTTAAATAATCTTTTATGGCTTTTTGCTCGTTGTTTCTTGAAAATATATTGCATGCAACATACACTTTTACCCCGGCTTTGCCGGCAAACCGAACAGCTTCGTTTAGTTCATCAATTGTAAAATTTCCTGAAAAATTTCTTAAAGAAAAGTCTTTTCCTGCCAGATAAATCGCATCAGCACCGTAATGGATGGCAATTTCAAGCTTTTCAAAATTCCCGGCCGGGGCAAGGAGTTCAATTTTTTTGTTTACCTTATTAGACATGGGCTTTAGCCGTGGCAGAAAATTCTTTCATGTATTACTGCAAATTATTTTTATTGAGGCTTTCAGGCTTTCCTGCCAGGGTTTCGGAGATATCCCGAATTGCCTTTTAATCAGACTGCAATCAAGAGCAGAATAAGAAGGCCTTTCGGCTTTTACAGGATAATCTTTTGATGCAATCGGTTTTACCATGGTTGTTTTTATTTGCATGTATTGTTTTGCTTCTTCTATTATCTTTTCTGCAAATTCATGCCAGGTGGTTATTCCTGCGCCGCAAAAATTGTAAGTTCCCCAGATATTGCTGTTACCGTTTTTGACCTGAGAAGAAACAGTTAATACAGCATTTGCAAGATCAGTGGCAAAAGTCGGGGAGCCATACTGATCGGATACAACACTGATTACTTCTTTATCTTTTCCAAGTCTTAAAATAGTTTTAACAAAATTATTTCCGTGTATGCCGTAAAGCCATGAAGTTCTTATTATTATATGCTTTTCTATAGTATTTCTTACCAAAATTTCGCCTTCTGCCTTGCTTTTACCATATACACTTATCGGGGATATCTTATCTGTTTCAGTGTAAGGAGTATTTGCGCTTCCATCAAAAACATAATCGGTTGAAATATGAATCAGCGGAATTGAAAGACTATTGCAAACGGCAGCAATGTTTTCCGGACCAAAACAGTTTGCTGCAAAACAGACTTTGCTTTCTTCTTCAGCTTTATCCACATTTGTGTAAGCCGCTGCATTTACAACAATAGTTGGATTAAAATCGTTTATAATTTTTTCTACATCCGATTTGATGCTTATGTCGATTTGCGGAAGATCAAAACCTGTAGCTTCAAAACCGAATGATTTAGCTTCTTTTAACAAATCCCATCCCAGCTGTCCTTGTGACCCTATTACAAGTATTTTCATTTTATTTTACCGAAAACTTTAGAAAAGGAGGGAAGTTGTTTGTCCTTTTCCGATATTATGGGGTTTTTTACAGGCCATTTTATATTTAATATATCATCGCACCAAATTATGCCTCCTTCATCACCAGGGGCATAATACTCAGAGCACTTGTATAAAAGATAAGCTGTATCGCTTAAAACACAGAAACCGTGGGCGAAATCTTCAGGTATAAAAAGGCGGCGGTTGTTTTTGTCCGAAAGAATAAAACTTTCCCATTTGCCGAAAGTTTTTGAATGTGGCCTTAGATCAACAGCTACATCAAATACTTCCCCTTTAATAACCTGAACCAGTTTTGCCTGTTTTTGTTTTATCTGATAGTGCAAACCTCTTAATACATCTTTTGAAGAACAGGAAAGGTTATCCTGCACAAAATTTCTGTCTATACCAAGAGGATCATATACGCTCTTCTTGTATACTTCTGTAAAATACCCTCTGTTGTCTGAAAAAACAGGTGGCTCTATTAAAATAACATCTTCAAGATCAGTTTTAATTATATTCATAAGTCTTTCCCGGAGCTGTTTGCTTGTATTAAGTTCAACTTAAATCTTTAACAATTGCTGAAGCAGGTACAAGGTTTATTTTTTTCTTCATATAAGGAAGCATTTCTGAAATTACCTCATATGTTATAGGATACGGATGTATTATTGCAACAGCTTCGCCATGCCTGTTGGCTATATTAATAAGTTCATGGATCTGTTTTCTTATAAATTCTTTGTCCTGTTTATGATCTATAAATACATCCCTCTCGGCGAAAGATATTTTAAATAGCTTTGCCGATTCTTTGCCATAAGTTTTTGGTGCTGTTCTGCTGTCAATGAAATAAAGCCCCCTTTGTTTAAGAACCGATACAATCTGATACATCTGAGTATCTGAGGCCGTCATTTTTGAGCCCATATGATTATTTACGCCTTTGATAAAAGGAACATCATCAATATCTTTATTAAGCTGGTTTATAAGCTGGTCGGGATTCATGGTTGTAAGCAGAGCGCCGGGACCTGGAGAAATTGCCGGGAATTCTTTCGGCTCCATTGGAAGGTGGAGCATTATTTCCCTTCCTTTTTTTTGTGCTGCTTTAATTATGCTTTTTTTGTGCGGACTGAAAGGTAATACCGAAAAGGTAAAGATAGCATCAAGTTGCAGGAATTTATTTTCAAGATCAGGATGATATCCAACATCATCTATGATTATTGCCACATTAGGCAAATGGCGGTCAGGAATTGCTTTGCCCTTTGGTTTAATTTTTATATATTGTCTTTCTTCTTTCGGGTAAACTTCAAAAACAGGCGGTTTTGATACGGTTTTTTTCTTTTGTATTTTTATTTTCAAAGGAGCCGTTTGTTTTACGGGAATAGGAATAGGCTTATGTCTTGAAATATAGTAATTATATAAAAAACCAACCCCAACCACTAAAAACAGTAAAACAAATAAACCTGCACAAGCTTTTAAAATATTAAATCTTAAATTTTTTACTTTTTTCGATCCCTTTTTTTTCTTTTTTTCTTTTTTTCTTTTAGCCATAATTTAAAACAATGCACCGTACAGTATTTAGACACTATATTATTATATTTAGATTATTCAATCCGCAGTATTATTCAATCTATCCTTGAATATTTCATAACTTAATAAAATCTCAAGCGCATGCATCACCTGATTATCGGACTGGAGACCTTCTATAGTAAGTGGGCCAAGCCTGTAATCAAAGTCGCGCATTTTTGTTTTCTTTCTGCCGTCTTTTTTATCTTTACCCTTTTTCGTTTCCGGGTCTTTATCTTTTATAATATTCGAATCGGATTCTCCATCATTTTTTTCTTCATCAGGATTTGCATTAAGGTGATTTTTTAAATCCTTTTCTTTCAGCATGCCTCCATCATCATAAGTACTTTCATCACCAATTGTTTTATGCCGTAGTACAACATCCGGCTCAATTCCTTTAGCTTGTATAGATCGGCCACTTGGGGTGTAGTATCTGGCTATTGTCAGCTTGAGAGCATAGCCATCTCTTAAAGGTTCAACACTCTGCACAGATCCTTTTCCGAATGAAGTTGTCCCTAATATCAGCGCCCTTTTATGATCCTGTAATGCCCCGGCAACAATTTCAGCAGCACTTGCACTTCCACCATTAACAAGAACAATTATAGGGTAAGTACGCTTTATCTTATCGGCATGAGCTTTAAAAACTCTTGAATTCTTCTTATGTCTTCCCTCGATTGATAAAATCTTTCCTTTTTCAAGAAAAACATCGGAAATATTTAAAGCCTGTTTTAAAAGACCGCCTCCATTATCACGAAGGTCAAGTATAAGACCTTTTAAGGGAACGGAATCCGACTCAAGTTTATCAAGAGCTTTTATAAAATCCTCTGTAGTATTTCCTGTAAAGTTGGTAATCCATATATAGCCATATCCGGGTTTGATTGATATGGATTTGATGCTTTTTACAGGAATTATATCGCGCACAAGGGTAAAATCGATTGGGTCTGTAGCTCCTTCACGAAATATAGTTACAACAACAGATGTGCCTTTCGGGCCTCTCATTTTGCTTACGGCATCCCTTAAATCTTTGGGAGTAACTCCATCTATCTTGATAATTTTATCCTTTGCTTTTATGCCGGCTTTAAAAGCAGGTGTTCCTTCAATGGGGGAAATAACCGTAACAAGATCATTTAAAAGTGTTATATGAATACCTATGCCGGGAAATTCTCCTTCGGAATCAATCTGTAAATCTTCCAGGGCTTCCGGTGGAAGAAGCGAAGAATGCGGATCAAGGCCTCTGATCATACCTTGAATAGCCTTTTGAACCAGTTCTTTTGTATCAACAGTATCAACATAATCATTTTCTATTATTTCAAGAACATCACTGAAAATTTTCAATCCCTTATAGGTTTCTTCATTATTTGCAGAAAGATTACGGTAAAAACCTGCGCCTATGGTTAAAAAACCGACAGCAATTATAACCATAACCCAAAGCCTGATATGGTTGTTTTTTTTCTGGCCCATATTTTCTCCTTTTATTGCTTCTTAAACCATTTTATAGGATTGATTGGTTTCCCATGATGCCTGATTTCGAAATAAAGTCCGGAACCGGCTAAAGAACCGGTGTCACCGGCTGATGCAATTACTTCATCAGCTTCTACCACATCACCTTTTGATTTAAAACTTTCTTCAAGATGTGCATATACAGTATAAAAACTTTTGCCATGATCGACTATAATCATGTTTCCATATCCTTTAAACCATCCGGAGTATATTATTTTACCAGGAATAACCGATCTTATTGGCTCACCTATTTCAGACTCTATATCAATTCCACTCTTAAAATTGGTGGTATTATATTTGTTATTATGGTAAGTGCCAAAACTTGAGACTATTTTACCCTTGACAGGCAGGTTAAGCAACCCTTTAAATGATGCAGGGTCCTTAAAGGAAGCATTTTGCAATAAATTAGTTCCGTTCTTTTCTGCGCTTAGGGTTTGTATAGCATCATCAAGTTGTTTTGCAGCATTCTCAAGAGCGTTTACTGCTGCTATCTCAAGTGTTTTTTTGCTTCGGATTTCATCAAGAAATTGTGCACGTTTTTGTCTTTCAAAAGAGATCTTTGCAATCTCTTCTTCAAGAGATTTTTCCCCTGATTTATAACCGGCATTTTTTTCATTTAAATTGATTTGCAACTGGCATAATCTGTTTCTGTTTTCAAATAATTTATCAATCTCTTTTTTATCGCTGTCAAGGATTCGTTCAAAATACATTTCACGCTGAATGATTTCATAAATGGAATCCACAGATGCAAGAACATGTATCCTGCCAAGCCGGTTTAGTTTATAAAGAGCAACAAGACGCTTTGAAATATAGCGTTCCGATTCTTTGATTTCATTATCGATATTTTCTATTTCACCTTTGATTTTTTCTATTTGTCTGCTTGCAGCTTCGAGTTCTCTTCTTAAAGAAGATATATTCTTTCTTATATTATCAATTGCAATATCCTGTTCATTCAGGTTGTGTAAAACCAGTGATTCTTCCTTTTTTATACTTTCAATTTCAGCTTTGCTTTGCTCGATTTGATTATCAATAAGTATTGCCTTCTGTTGCAGTTTCCCTATGCCTTGGGATAATTTTGTTTTTGAATCCTTTGAAGAAGGCTTATCTTTTGATCCTGTTTTCTTGGGAACAGAACCGCCGTTTACTCCTGCAAGAAAAACAAGAAAAAATATTGCGGCACAAAGAGCAGAAGTTTTAATAAGCGATACTCTATTAAACAACATACCGTATCCAGACTTTTTTTATAGGAAACATAGACCAAAAGCCAAAAAGAAAAGCTTTTGAATTCTTGAGCTGATCCCTGACCGCGGGTCTCTGATATCCTTGTTCTTCTCTAATTTTTCAGAAAATTTTTTAAAGACACAAAACAACCGAGCCATCCTATAAACATGCTGCAGATCAAAATTGTTGACAACGCACTAAAAGAAAAAAAATTTATATTTATAAGATCTGATGTCATGCCCTTGCCAACATTTGAGATAAAAGACGTAAAAATAATATAAAGCAGAACAAGACCGATAATTCCACCTGCAGCTCCTTGTATAATACATTCAATATAAAGCGGAGTTTTAATAAAGCTATCGGATGCTCCGACAAGACGCATAATTTCTATTTCATCGCGTTTTGCATAAAGAACAAGACGTACCGTGTTTGCAACTATGAACACTGAAGCAATAAAGAAAAGGATTCCAAGGGCATATCCTGACAAAGTGAATATATTGATAATACCTGAAAATCGGGCCAGCCACTTTTGTCCGTACTCAACTTCTTCAACCTGTGGTATCAATTCAAGATGGGCAACAAGGCTTTCAATCTTTTCCCATACTTCCGAAGATTCAATCAAATGTATTTCAAATGCATTTGGAAGCGGATTGCCTTTGAGATTTTCAAGCAACGATGGTTGTCTTTTCATCTGTTGCTTAAGTATGTTAAGAGCTTCTTCTTTTGAAATGAATATAGCATCCTTAACGCCATACATTCCTGAAATCTTCTTTTGTATTTCGTGTATAGCCTCATCGGGAGTTTCCGGAGAAAGATAAACCATTACCTTTACTCCTTTTTTCCATATATTAAATATGCCGGTTGTGTTTTTGAAAAAAAGAATAATAGAACTTGTAATAATTACCGCAAAAGCAAGTGTTATAATTGCAACGATATGCAAGAACCTGCTTTTTACAATATCATTGAATGCATGTTTAAAATAAAGAAGTTTCATATCAGCGCTGATTTGATGGTAACCACAAACGGCCTTGTTTTAAATGTATCATTCTGCCGCCTGTTTTTTTTATAAGTTTGGTGTCGTGAGTCGTGATAATTATCGTTGAGCCTCGGGCATGAAATCCTTTAATAAGTTCTATTACCTGTTCTGCAGAATCAGGGTCAAGGCTTCCTGTCGGCTCATCCGCAAGAATTATCTTCGGATCACCCGCCATTGCTCTGGCTATTGCAACACGTTGTTGCTCTCCTCCCGAAAGACTGAGTGGGAAAGAGTTCTGTCTGTCTTCCATACCCACAGCTCTAAGCATGCTGCCCACTTTTTTTTGTATAAACCTGTTTTGTTTTCCGGCTGCTTCCAGAACAAGAGCAATATTTTCAAATACGGTTTTTGCTGGTATTAATTTAAACTCCTGAAATATTATTCCGAATTTTCTTCGAAGAAGCGGCATTTTGTTTTTTGCTATCCTTGCCAGATTAACACCATCTACGATAATTTGACCTTCGGACATTG
Organism: Pseudomonadota bacterium; assembly: GCA_018817425.1. Lineage (NCBI taxonomy): Bacteria > Pseudomonadati > Pseudomonadota > Pseudomonadota bacterium. The sequence goes on along the minus strand of JAHITX010000077.1, from coordinate 16,642 downwards.
GCTCTCCAAGGTAAAGAAGTTTAAGAAGAGTCGTCTTTCCGGCGCCACTGGGACCGGTTATATATATGAATTCGTTTTTTCTCACATCCAGGTTAATATCAAAAAGGGCTGTCTTGTTTCCATATCGCCTGTAAACATGAAACATTCTTATTAAATAATTTTCATTGTTTCCATTGCCCATTCAATAAGCTCCATAGTCATAAACCTGAGACTTGTATTGTTTTTTTTCATGAACTCTTGAATCTTATGCAATTATGGTTTTCATTGACCTGATTAAAATTAATTGCTATACAACAAACGAGTCCGAAGGAATGCTTTATTAGAGTTTTCCTTACTCAAAGCCTCTGCCGAGTCCCCATAAAAGCTTCTTCCGTTTCGGCGGGGGCTTTTTTATACCCTGAAGAACAGATTAAAATCAACATTTTATTGATATTTTAATAAGTATTTACCTAAAGCTTCAGCGCGGATGTTATGCATGGGGCTCTAACTTTTAAACATTTTAGAGGATTTTTATTTATTATGAAAAAAGAGCTTATTGACCTTTTGTGCCGTAAATCATTTCAATACACCAAAGAGCCGGTGTTTAAACTTGCATCAGGAAAGATGAGTAATTTTTATATTAACTGCAAGCCTGTTACTCTTAACCCGCGGGGTATGTTTTTAATCGGCAATCTGGTATTTGATGCAATTAAAGATTCAAATATAGCCGGAGTAGGAGGACTTACTTTTGGAGCAGATCCCATAGCCGTTGCAACAGCTTTTGTTTCAGGATTGAAAGAAAATCCGATTAATGCTTTTTCAATAAGAAAAGCAATAAAAGATCATGGTATTATCCGATGGATAGAGTGTGATCTGAAAAAAGGGAGCAGGGTTGTCATAATAGATGATGTTGCCACCACAGGAGGATCAACAGTTACAGCCATTGAACGGGCACGTTCCGAAGGCATGGAAGTTGTTAAAGCAGTAATTCTTGTTGACCGGCAGGAAGGTGGCTTGGATAGCATAAGAGAGCATATTAATAATGTAACAGCAATAGTAAATAGAGATGAGCTGTTAGCTTACTGGAAAACTTTAACGCAGACAGATAAATAATTTCTTGCTTTTGTGAAAAATTATTATAACAGTAACGAGGATAAAAAGATGTTTTGTTATTATGTAAACAGGAAACAGAGAGAAGATAATGAGAAGAGTATTTTTTACAATAATAGTTATTTATCTGTTATTACTATTTCTGCCTTTAAATGGCTTTGCACGGTCTGACGACCAAACCGGCGGGGAAGATAAGAATAACTCTAACGTTTTGTTCGATATAATTGTTAAAGACAGGTTTGCGGTTCAGACTATTGCCGGAGTTTTATATTCTCCGATATACAAAAGAAGCTCCAGGCCGGAAATAAATTATGCCATGGCAAACCTTCGATTTATCTGGGGTTTGAATCCCGAACTGACTGTGAGAAAATTTAACTTGGAAGGAAATTTAGACTTCATCTTTGAACTGACTCATTCTTTTATATTTGAGGGTCCTGGTGATATAATCAGCGGTGTAACGTGCCTGTTCAGATATAATCTTCCTTATAGCACAGACCGCATATTTCCTTACATCCAGGCAGGAGGCGGGATTGTTTATAACGATGCATACAAAGATCGTTCACAGACTTTAATAGGCAATAATATAGAGTATAATCCTCAGGGAAGTATAGGGTTTCGCTATCTGTTTGAAAAGAACTGGTCGATGGATTTTGAAGCCATGTTTCACCATGTTTCCAACGGAGGAAGTGATGAGCGAAATACGAGCGTGAATTCTATTGGTGCTTTAATAGGCGTAACCCGCTATTTCTAGAGCTTTTTTATTTCAAGCGTTTCCATAAATGTATTTATTGTTGTTTTTATCCGTGGCAAATCAAACTCGCGTATGTCGGCATGATTGCCTTCAAAAGCCATTACAGGGATGTCGTTTTCCGCTAAGAAATATCTTATTTCCATCTGTCCCATTGCCGTTCCTTCACAACCCCGGTTAAGATGAATCAGTGCTCCGTCTGCGTTCCATTTTTTTACCAGATCAAGAATGTTTTTATTTTTACCATTGCCGGAAAATCTAAGTGATCTTAAGACGGTATTGGTTTCAAGCAGCCACTTTGCATACCAGGAGCATGCATCTTCTCTTGTTTTCAATTCCACTCCGGCTTCTTTAGGAGGTTTTGCCGGAACCCGTGTATCTTGCTTGCTGTCATATGCCCATCCTCCTGAAACACCGAATGAAAAATTTGAACCTATGCTCACACCTCCGAATTCCTCCATATAACGGTATATTTCAAGAGAGTGCCAGGGTGGCATACCGTCTAATAATAATCTTAACCGTTCATTGCCGAATGCAGCTATGCCTCTTTCTGCCCTGTCTTTAAGCTCGTCTAATAGCTCCTTAAAAAAATCCACCGATGCTTTTTTATGTCTCATAAGAGTTGCTATAACATAAAGAGAATGCATCATCTTCTCATCCATAACAGCGGGGATATTGCGGTTTAACATACAGCAATGCGCCCACAGGCTTGCTGATTCGCATTCATAATTTAACGCATTAATGAATTTTTCATCATCATATTTTTTTCCGCTTACATCCTCCATCCAGTCAATGATATCCAGCATCTGGTCTTTCAGATATTTATGTTTAAGATTTTTGCTATCTTCGCTTTCATTTTCGCTTTCCCATTCAAAAGGTATAAAGTCTATGGCATTATATGGCACGCCTTCAAGTTCGCTCATTGTCTGATACCACTTTCCCTGGGTATCACATATATGGGTTTGGAGATTAAAAGCAGGTTTCGGATATGTTCCTCCGAATGCATAGCTGTTACAAATTAATGATCCGACACTTAGCCGCATGTAAGCACAAAGATCTCTTGGATATTTTGCTGCTTCGGCAGCCTCAAAATACTTCATATATATGCTTGAATCATTTTTACCCATAAAAGCGCAACCGGCGACATACGGTTCCCCGCCGAAAAACTCCATGTCAAAGCCGGCAGGCAGTGAAATAGCGCTTTCGGTCCCCCCGGCAATTATCATTTTGCCTTCATCTCTTGCTTTTGCTATATTATCGTAAAACCCGTTTCTAAGCTCTTTTGCCTTATTCCAGCACTTTAAAGGTTCTGTTTTATATTTTGCCATTATATTTGCACTCCATATTCTAAAATAAATCTTGGGAACCAAGCATCTCTAAAAAAGCCTCAACCCTTATTCTGAAAGGGCCTGCCGGCATTGTAACATCAGCTTCCAGGTTCAATATTGGAAAACCTGCTTCTTCCAAAGCCTTGGAAACGGCAACCTTATCAAGCTCATGGGGATCACAGAATTTTTGCTGAATCTCTATTACTCCTGCGACGTTCCATTTCCTGGCTAAATCGATAATATGAGCCGGACGTTTTCGTGCAGGAAAATCCTTGGTAGGGCAGGGCGGTTTATTAATATATCGTTTGGCTATATCGGTCAGTGCATCTTCTTTTTGTTCAGTAGTATTCCAGAAATAACGGCTGCCGGTACAGTGATCATCGATGACTATAATTGCATCAAGATTTTCCACCATTTCAATAAATTTCACATCGTCATGTTCACTGCCTACCAGCATTAACCTGATTCCCCGATTTTCCTTTGCTTTACGGCCGGGGAGTTCATCCTTTATAACATTTTCCAATATTTTGTTGAATTCTTCCTTGTCTGACATTTGAGCAGCAACAACCATAAGCATGGATTCAAGCCCTGATATGGGTGGTGTTTCAGACTTTCGCATTTCATATATTTGTCTCATTAAGCGTCGGGTTGTATCAACTACTTTAATGCCATGTCTTAAATCATTTTCGCTTATCTTTTTACCGGTCCAGCTTTCAAGCTTTTCCATAAACAGCTTTAGCTGGCCCTTCATATAAGGCAGGGCATGCGGCGTTTGCGAAGTGTTTGGCGTTGGTATATAAAAGCTTTTTATATTTTTATGCAAAACCCAGCTTTCATATGCCTGATAGATATGTTGGCATGTATGAGTAATGCCTATGGCATCAAGATAGTCGTACCTTCCCAAAAGGCCCTGAGCTAAAACATCACGGGAAAAAGGGCAAAACATTCCCATCATATGCTGTTGACTTATATTTTGGGATTCATGTGCCCCAAGTATTCTGATCGGCAAAACATTGGCCGCATAGATTATCTCTTCGGGCATGGATGTGCAGATATATCCCATTATCTTGCGATCAGGGTGTTTTTCTTTCCATTCTCCGACATACTCGTGCCTGGTGTCATAAATCTTCTTAAACTCTTCTATCATTTAACCCACCTCTAAAATCAAATTGCGGCAATAATACGCTTAATTCCTTCGGCCAGCTTTTTTGTTTCCGTTAAACAGGAGATCATAATATGCACTTTTTTATCACAGTCATAAAAATAACCGGGATGAACCAAAACATTTTTACTTTTTAAAAGGTATAATACAACCTTTTCTTCATCTTTCCAGTTTTTTATTTCAGGAAACAGATAATATCCCCCATCCGGTCGGTTTACACTTATATTAGGGTTTTTAGAAAGCAATTCAACGGCAAGATCAATGCCAATGCGGATATGGCTTTGCATTTGTTTAACAAAAGCAAAGCCATCTGAAAAAATAGATGGGAGCATTGACTGTATCATGTAATTTGCTCCAAGATAAGTATCATTTAACAGATCAATCCTTTTTCCAAAATCTTTTAAAGCAGGTCCGCTTAATGCAATCCATCCGAGCTTCAAATCGGGAAGTCCGAACATCTTTGAAATTCCGTTAAGATGAAAAACCGTAAGATCGGGATGCAGTGATCCGAATGGTGGAATATTTGCAGTCATACATGAAAATTCGGCGAAAACCTCGTCACATATTACCGGAAGCCCAAGTTTATTAAGTACAGCAACTGATTCTTTTATAACCGATCCCGTAGGATTATGCGGTGAAACAATTATGATTGCACGTGTCCGGCTGTCATATTCCGAAAGTATGCTGTTTTCATTGATTTGCCAGTTGTTCTTTTCATCCAGCCCATAAGGACGCAGTTCTATATGATGAATGGCTGCCAGATGCTCAAAAAGAGGATAAGTTATTTTCGGTGCAAGTATATTGTCTCCAGGGTCGGCAAGAAGAGAGAACAAAGTACTGTATGATTCACTTGTGCTTGCTGTAATAGTAATATTATCAGTTGTAATTTTAATAGAAGGCATGCGGTTTTTGTAATAATCTGAAACAGCTTGGCGTGCTAAATACAGACCTTTCGGATCAGGATCATATCTTCGTTTTGAAAGATATGATATTGCGGCATTTTTTAAAACTTCAAAAGGAAAGATCAGCCCTTCGTGAGTCGGGTTGCTACCGGTAAGATTTATAAAACCTTTTTTCTTTTCGGCCTTCCTGTATTCCTGTTCGATTGCATTTTCAACAAAATCATAATCAGAAAAAAAACCTGACATTTTAACCCTTGGTCTTATTTTTTGCGTCTTTTGGGTGAAAATAACGCTCTTTATTTATATAGTTATTATTTTTCAATGAGACAATAACCTGTCTTATCAATTATCTTTTCGCCACGTTTCACCGATAAGCTCACGCCTGATAAAGAAAGATCCATCTTCCTCGAAAGCTCTGACATGCTTATCCCAAGTTCACGCACAGCAAAATAACAAAATATGCTGCGTGCAATAACCCGGCTTTGCTCCTTTCCCGGAAGTAATATCTGCGACTTATCAATACCGGTAAGTTCCGATACTCTGGCTGCAACAGTATCAAGATCAAATCCCTTAGACCTTAAATGATATTTCCTTTTCATCTGCTCATTTGATTCAGCAAGTACTGTCTCAACAAATTCTCCATTGCCAAGTATGCGTTCATCCGATTTCTCAAATAACTTTGCCTTGCGCATGGCTTTTACTGCTTCCCAGCCTCCGCTGCTTCTTATCAATCCTCCCCCGATTAAATCGGGACGCTTGCCTTCCGAAATACCTTTTTCAACAAATGCCTTATAACGCCTGCGGGCTGTTCCTGGTTTGCTTCCGAATAGTTCTAAAACATCAATTATATCCTGCCATGGTCTTTTAATCTTACCCATGATATTGCTATGCCCGGAATAAGGATAATGATCCAAAGCCTCCATATTTTTAACAAGCTTTACTCTGATTGGATTTAGATGAATGTAACGGACCAACTCAAGAAGATAAGCATCTTCCTGGCATAAAATGGATTTATAGCGGTTCTGAAAGAGATGTCCGGATCGATTATATCGCCGGTTAAATGAAACTGCATATCCGGTAAGCAACCGCCTCATCAAAGTTGACACCGGAACGCTGCCGGTTTTTACCAGTAAATGGAAATGATTTGATAATAAAGCCCATGCAAAACAACTGCTTTTTGTTTCGGTTATGAGCTTTCCAAACCGGTTCAGAAAATCATCACGATCGGAATCGGTACTGAATATTTTGGTCCGCTCGATTCCCCGTACAATGATATGATGAAGGGCTCCCGGTGCATCTACTCTTGCTTTTCTTGGCATATCATCTATTTAATATAAAATATTTAGGTTGTCAACTATAAATGTAAAGGGCGTCCCCAAACTCACCCAGATAGTATGATAAATAATATGATATCTGGAAAGTTAAAAAATATATTATTGCAAAATTCTTGTCAATAGATTATATGTAGCTCAAATTTAAATCAAAATAAACCTTGGTCATTTTGTAATTGAACTTAAACATTATAGGTTTTTTTCTAAAACTTTGTGTTGATCATACGAAATTACAAGATCACCGGGTCTGGTGAATAACTTGTTATGTGAAATAAAAATATGGAAAAAAAAGCAAGAATAAAACAAGAACGTAAAAATGCCTTGGAGCAGGATTTTACAAAAAATAAAAAAATAAAATCTAATACTCCAATTGTATTTATACCAACGCTTATCTTGTTTACATCTATAGCTTTGATTCACGTCTATGCAGATATTCCGAAGAATCAATATCGCGCATTATTCTTTATTATGTTTGGTTATTTATTTATCGGAACACCCATTGCTCAAATTCGTAGTGGATATCTGTGGAAAAATTTGGCAGATGGCAATCGCGGCAAACACAAGAGCGAAGCTCCATTAAACTTTGCTATATCGAATATAATTTATACAATTATTGGTTTATGCTTTTGGTTTTATAGTGCTACATGTTTATTTTCAAAAAATATAAAATAAAAAACCACATAACAAAGATATTTGTCAGGATGTTTCAGGAAGTAAAACAGGAACTGTAGTGACTAATTTTCTCTAATACTTAGCTATCACAGTGAAGCACACAGCTTCTTCGGTTGGTACGCTCAATGTGCCCATAACCGACAGCTCCGTCAGGCGCGGTGACTTTGACCTGGCATTCAGTAAAGAACATTGGATCGCCTGGAGCATCCCAATAAAACCCATTGATATTGTCGTTTTCGTTAGTAATAGTCATAGGGAAGGTGTGCATGACTTCGACACGGAAGGTTTTCGGTTTGTCACCCTCGGCTTGAAGTATCCAATCATACTGATCATGCATACTAAAGACATCGTTTAATTTAGGCATAGTTGACTGAATGATTTTGAGCGGTTTGCCTTTTATGGGTGAGAACACACCAAAGTGGGCATGGGCCTTGGTAGGCGTCGCATAGACTGTGACCGCATGAATCGTATAGTCCGGCATCACAATATGAGCAAAGTTATGCGAGTGGGATTTGGTCCAGTCGCGTATGCCTGAGGAGTGATCATAGTATGTGACGCCATCTAAAAGATAGCTTTCGTTTCCAACCTGTAATGTGCCCTTGCCTTGTCCCGGTTGCTCAAGATGCGTACCGGACTCCCCCTCCTTGAAAGCAGGCATACCAGCGTACATATCCCACCAAGGTCGACTATCGTCGGCGGTAATGTTGAATCTCGCCGGAATAGAAGGTGCGATACAGCCACGCGGTGCTTTAGATAGAGCCACAGTTGTTGTCAATTCGACGATGCCGTCATAATGAGCAGACCATCCTTTGTTCCTTACTCGAAGATCAAGGCTGGAGGTTTTAACGCCGTCTTCGACCAAGTTACGCACCCAGGAACGCTCTACTGCAATACGATCATCAGGCATGTAGATAATTGTTTGGGCCCACCACCAATCCAGATTACCGCGCAGGCGACCGGCATGCAAATAGAGTCCAACACCTTGCTTGGGATTGTAGCATCCACCCCAGCGGGTTTCGTTCCACATCGGTACTTCATGCTTAGCTTTAAAATTGATGTCCATATTCACCTCTCATTATGTTTTAAGAGTTTCCATCACGCTACCCGACGGCCACATCAGTCGATTGACGACAAAACGCCCGGTTTGATTTGATAAGACATTGCTTTTAGTGGCAATAATTATAAATAGAAAACGATAGTATGTCAAAGGAAGATTGTCAGTATTAAACGTGTCGCCTGCAACAAATTATTGAGACTTGATCATGGTCAGAATCATTTTAAATTTGCTGATTGCCTTTAATGCATGGGGTTTATTTCCAGGCATAATAATCATTTCACCTTCTGATAACCGATACGGTTCTCCTGAAATCTTAATTTCGACTTCTCCCTCAACTACCTGAACCATGGCATCAAATGGAGCGCTATGCTCACTTAAGCCCTGATCTTTGTCAAAGGCAAAAATTGTTACGGTACCGGCTTTTTTCTCAATGAGTGTTTTGCTTACAACCGCATTTGCCTGATAATCTATCATTTCATTAATTTTTGATTTCATTTCTAATTCCTTTCCATGTTTTTACCCCATTCTTTACTTTAAAGCAGTTATTTATGGAGTTTCTTGTTTATTTATACTTAAACACCCAGAGAGGAAAAAGTCTTTGACTTAGGTCAAGAATATCTTCCCTTGGATTGAAATTCTAATTCACGTTAGAGCCAGTTTCAAAACGTTTCGGTTTGGTCAAGATCAAGGCGGGCGAAAAGTTTAACCGCAGGAATACATTGAGTATTTTGAGGTTAAAAATTTGAGCCCAACGCTGAGATCGGTCAAAATGGGGCGTTTTGCAATTGGTTCGTTATTTATCTTACGAATATATTGTATTAAACGGGTCAGTATAACTCATAGCCATGTCGATTTAGCTATGGGTTGTTTTGATATAATATTATGCCGTTCTATCGTATCATTATTATCATAAAATTCATTTTCTCATTTCTTAAGTCTATGTCAAACTTAATTTCCATCGGGGCTTGAAGCAAGGGTGGTAGAGTTTATGGGGGATAGTGGAAGATGACGGAGAACTATAGAATGCCTGATAGCAGAGTCTCAGTTATAAAGAATTATGCTGAAACATTTAAAATTACCTGGTTAGTTGTACAGTATCCTTGCCATCATTCTTTATTGATTTGCCAAGTCCCATTTTGTTTTTTCTTTACATTATAGAAATCAATCTCATCCTTTAACTCAACACGGTATCTGTGCGAAGTATCGGACTCTACAAATATAGTAATATCTGCACTTTCTAATCTCATGTTTGTATCTTGAGATAACTTAGCTTTCAGGATTATGTACGTTGCATTTGAATAATCTTGTACTTGGGAAAAGGTCTGGTATTTCTGACCGGTTATCTTTTCATATATATTTAGAACCATCAACTTTCCGTCACCAGATATTATAGCTACCCCAAGGACCAACAATGCAATTGTGGTTAAAACCAAAAACTTTGCATTCTTTATAAAGCCTGTCAAAGATTGTGGCTTTGCATAATGTATCCTTATTCGTTGGCCATCTTATTTTCCAGCTTCGACCAGAGTTCCATTGATGAATTTGTGGATAATGCTTGATACATAAGTCTGGTAGGGCAGTCCTTCCTTGACAGCCTTTCTTTGCAGCTCTATGAGGTCTCTTTCAGAAATCCTTATATTCAGCCTCTTGTCTTTTCTTAAAGTATTGCGAGCATACTCAGCCAACTCTTTTTTCCTTTTTGAAAGGTCAGCTACAGGAACCCATTCGCCTTTATCGAAGCTATCCAATATTTCTTTCTCTTCTTTTGTCAGTTTAGCCTTCATGTTTTTCTCCAAGATATCTCTGCATGGCCTTTCTGCTTGGAATAATCGTTTTTAAAAATAGCTCTTCCTCATTCTCAACATAAGGTACGAGATATGCATAATTAGCCACACAAATAACCATGATTCGTTGTCCGGGGTATGTCTTCTGGTTGGGATGTAAATAGTCGTCTAATATTTCACCCCTTTCAATAAAGAAAACCACATCCTCGAAACAGATTCCTCGTAACGTTTTGAGTGTCACACTCTTTTCGGTGTTCCAGTTTATGCTTTTCATTTATTAATAAAGTTATCACAATGTGTGCAGTTTGGCAACAGGTTATCACACAGATAATCGCACCTCTCAGCGGTATTTCTTATGGATCGGTATTTATAGAAGAATCTGATAATTTAAGCCACGTTTTGAATTCGCTTTCCGAAAGCCCACTTTTCCAATGACCGGAAATTTCAGAACAATATACTATAACTGTAAAAATTAATATAACACAAAAACCAACATGTGATGTTTTTAAAGAATTTTTAAAAAATACGGTTTTAAGTTCCAATGTTTCTTCAGAAGGACATGTATTCACGCAATCAAGGCAGCAATTGCATTCGGGACTGAATATCTGCTTTTTTTTATTTACCGGAAGGTGAAAAGGACATACCTGCGTGCATTTCTCGCAATTTATGCAAGTGTCAGGATTCCGATGAATACGTGTTGGGCTGAACATGCCGAAAATTCCAAGCAATGCTCCGTATGGGCATGCATATCGGCACCAAAAATTTCTGTATAAAAAGGATAATAAAATTAACGACAATAGAACAGCGGATGTAAAATATGAAATTTCAGTGAAAAAATGAAGCATTTTAACGTCGGCTATTTTATAGTAAGGGCTTTGTAAAAAAGCGGCAATATCTGACGAACTCATTTTGAAAACTATGTAAATAAAAAAGCCCAGAAGGAGATATTTGGAAAGGCGCAGTGGAATATCTATTCCAAGCGGAATTTTAAAATTTTTTTTCAGTACGTATTCGCCCGTTTTCCATATCCATTCTGAAAATGTCCCAACCGGACAAAACCAGCCGCAAAAGGATTTTCTTAACAAAAACGATATAAATACTGCAAATCCGAGAAAAACCATTGCAGCGGGATGGATAATATCCCAATGGCCTGTATTGATAAAGTACTTCCAACCCATTAAGGCGCCGATAGGCAAAAATCCTTCAACCCCGGATGGTCTTGGCACGGTAATAGGGCTGTCTCCAAGAGCCTGTGAAACAAAAATGTAAAATTGAAACCCGACGGCAACAGTAATAATAAAAATGATCAGTTGAACCAGATTACGACTTCCGGCTAATAACTTTCCTTTAATCAAAGTTAACACCTCAACCTGCAATTCCCTCTTAATAAATGGGAACTATTTAAATTCCTACTACTGCATCCTATCGGACATAAAGGTATCGCTGCTGTATCTAAAACCACCCCACTGGACGTGTCCGGCTACCCGTGCTTCAGGATTTAGTTTGATATCTTCAAGCACTTTGTCGCGGAAAACCTGATACCCTGTACGATCAACAATATATCCGATGTGTTCTTTGGGAAGAGTTTTGTCAATGTGTTCATCAATAAACTTGTATGTATTTTTTATCACTTTTATTACAACTTCTTCATCAGCCCACTGGATGAACTGTTCAGCAATGCGGGGGTTCTTCTTTCCTGTGCGGCCCATAATAAGGATATCATAATATTTAGTAGGATTACGTGTCCAGGCGGCTGTTGGGCATTTGAGTATACACTCGCCGCAGCCGATACAACGCCTTGTATCACGTTTCACCTTTCCTTTATGAAGACTAAGCGCTCCTGTAACATTGCTTTTGCAGTTTTTGACACATGCTTCACATCCTATGCAGCGCTGATAATCATATTGTGGTTCAACCATACCCACAATTCCGAAATCATTCATACGCGATTTAATACAGTCATTAGGGCATCCAGTGAGGGCGACTTTTACATGGTAGTTGTTCGGATAGATTTCTTTTTCTATCCTTTGTGCCAGAGCAGTAGTATTATAGTTGGCAAAAGGACACACACGGTTTCCTATACATGCGGCAATATTACGGGTTCCTGCAGACGGATAACCTTTGGAAGCATCTTTGATTGTAACGCCGATATCAATTTCAAGATCCTGTAATAAAGGTTTAATCAGAGTATTAACATTAGAAATACTATTATAATCGATACCTGAAATCTCAAAGCCCTGTCTTGTAGTAAGGTGTACTATTTTGTCTCCATAAACTTCGGCAATTTCTTTAAGCAGGTCGAAATGCTTTGCCTTCAGATATCCTCCGGGAACGCGAATCCGCAATGCTGTTTTTCCTCTTTCCTTGGTAATCCGGTAAGCATTTTTTATAACTGTCTTTGTGTTTATATCAAGAGTCATTATATTCCTCCTGTTAATCTATCATTTTAAAAGCATCTTTATAGCGAAATACCGGGCCATCCAGGCAGATGTAATATTCTCCGATCTTGCAGTGGCCGCATTTGCCAAGTCCGCAGGACATTCGCCGTTCCATGGAAACAATGATTCTTTCCTCGTTGACTCCTCTTTTGATGAATTCTGCGGCAGTATATTTGATCATGACAGGCGGGCCGATTATGATAATATCCATCTTGTTATATTCGGAAAGCTTTATATTTTTCACATATCCTGTGATAAGACCCACACATTCGCCTTCCCAGATACCGCAACCATCATCAACAGTAAGAATTGTTTCAAACTTGTTCTTCCAGCGTTCGATATCTTTTTTAAACATTATGGTATCAGGAGTTTTGAAACCAAACAGCAGGTCAAGTTTTTCAATTTCGTGCGCATTGTGATAGTAATATTCTACTATAGGACGGACAGGAGCTATGCCTGATCCACCTGTAGCAATAACAAGATGTTGTCCTTTCAACTCGTCTAGAGAAAAACCGTTTCCATAGGGACCACGTAAAAAGAATATTGATTCATGATTCATAGAATGAACGGCCTGGCTTACCTTGCCCACATTACGGATCGTCATATCGATCCAGCCATCTCCGATTCCGCTGATGGATATAGGCATTTCGCCGATTCTTGGAATAGATACCATGTAGAACTGCCCCATTACGGGAGGAGTATCCATTTCAATCCGAAATGTCGACTCAAGATCGGTTTCCCGGTTTATTTCAAGTATTCTGTGCGGTTTGGGCGTCAGAGGATTTTTGGTCATAGATTTTCCTCCTGAATTACATTACTGAGTTTGTTTATACAGTTTGAATAAGAAATATATTCCGGGCAATTGTCATCACATCGACCACATCCCACACACATAAGTTCTCCAAAGCGTTTCTTGTAGTCATAAACTTTATGTAAAACCTTAAACCGCATACGGGAACCATTATCTTTCCTGAAAGATATGCCTCCTGCCATATCAGTAAAGCCGTCTATATGACACGATGCCCAGGTACGCCTTCTTTCTCCGGCAAGAGCGTTATCATCATAGAAGATATCATTTGTTGTGTGGCAGCTGCATGTTATGCAGGTTGTGTTGCAGCGTCCGCAGGCTATGCAGCGGCTTTTATATTCGCCCCACATATCATGATCATAAATACCGGAGGGCATATCATCTGCTTCAGGAACATTTACTTTGATTTTGTTTTCGAGAATAAATTCAGGACTGAATTCAACCTGAGGTATATCAGAAGTGATGTAACTGAGAAACTCGTCGTTTTTAACTTCAAGCAAAACTTTATCATCAGTTAAACATACAGCTATATCGTAGTCGGAAGTAATATTGGATTTCATGGATACGCAGAAACAGGTATCAAAGCTTTCCGTACATTCAATCATAGCGAATCTGACACGCTTTCGCAAATTAGCATAATAAGAATCAGGCTCGGGGCCGTTTTTAAGATAAATCGTATCCAGACGGCGGATGCCATTGATATCACAGGGGCGAAGAAAAACAAGAAACTGCTTTTCTTCAGGTTGCGGTTCCCGAAACTCATTTTCTGTAAAATAAAAAAGCGTCTGCGTGATCGGAATGACCGCTTCCTTCGGGGAAAAAGTTGATTTCTCATTCCAGACAATATCATCAGGCTTTTTGACTTCATCATATCGAATAAGGTCAGTATCAGAGAATCGACCGCGCTTAACAAATCGTTTCGGAGCAAGAATCGTGTAATCCTTATTTAGTCTGTCAAACAGATCATTGAAGGTGGCATTTGTAAATTTCCATCCCATGTTTTATCCCTTTCTTTACTAACAAGCAGTTGTTTATTGAGTTTCTTGTTTATGTAATACTTAAACATCCAGAGAGGAAAAAGTCTTTGACTTAAGTCAAGTACATTATCAATATCTTCATAGGTTATACTATCGGGCTAATTGTCAGAGAAACTATTTTAATTGTGCTTTGATATAGAGGGTGGTCATTGCCGCACCTGCTGCTTGCAGCGGGGAGTTTCAATAACTGTATTCAGTAAAAAAGTCCTGGATGATTGTTATGATTACGAAAAAATAATTGAAATTACTGGTAATCTGGGCTATCTTCAAGTACTTTTATTAGCAGGTCGGGTAATGTTGGCAAATCCACATGTATCGTATCCCATATAATCGCGTCGTCAGCTTGGAAATACTCGTGAACCACAATATTGCGCATACCGCGCATGTCGTACCAAGGAACATTAGGGTACTCCAAACAAATATCTTCCGGAATGTGAACAGCGGCTTCTCCAATGATAATCAGGTTTCGGACTACCGCATCTACAGTTCTCCGATCCTCAGTGAAACTCTTGAATTCTATCCCTTGTGTGTAGTTCTGAATTGCACTGATGGCATCCAATATGTCTTGAATCCTGAACTTCCAGTCTCTATGCGGCACGAACAGCCTCCTTGAGTATTCTGTCTTTCAGTGCTTTGTGCAAGGAGTTAGCGGTCGTCAGATCCACGGGCCTGTCAAGAATTTCAGATAATATCCTCTGTAACCTAGCCAGGCCGAACAAGCCAACATGAGCCTCGGGTTGGAATTCCACGAGAATGTCCACATCACTATCAGGCTTATTTTCTTCGCGAACAACGGAACCGAAAAGATAAAGCGCTTTTACATGATGTTTATTAAGTAATGCACGGTTTTCCTGCAGAAGCACTACTGGTTCCTTTGCTTTCATTGATTTTCTCCTTTATGAATTATTTATGCCGGATGTGCTTTATATGTATCAATCCAGACCAAGTTAAATTATATGAAAATTCCATTAGTTGTCAACCGGTTTATTGTTGTTCAGTAAGCCATTTTCAATTGAGATTTATTTCCGGGGGTGGTCATTGCCGCGCATAAAGGTGATGGCTGCCGCCATCAAGGCCACTCCACATACAAATAACAGACCCATGTCAAATAAACTCAACCAGATGGCAAACAGAGCTATCGGCACATTGATGAAGAAAACAAAATGCCAGCCAAGATGGTCGGTCAGCCAGCCTCCGAGAAATGGCCCTGTGGTAAGGCCGAGATACGTCATTGTTTCCTGCAGATGCAGACATAAATGTTCCAACGCCAACAGCCAATAATACCAGCCACTTTGTTTCGATATGAAGAAATTTTCCGGCCGGGGCGTCTGCTTCTGTTTTGTCCATATATAAGTTTCCGGTTATTGTTTTTGTGATTGTAAAATCATTTTCGCACTTCATAAGCCTATGTCAATCTTAATTTCCGCCGGTGATTTAAACAAGGGTGGTAGGGTTTATGCTATCGGGAATAGCGGAAGTTGCCGGAGAATTTGAGAATGCCTGAAAGTTAAGCTTCAGTTACAAAGAACTATGCTAAGTGGCTTGTTTAATTTGGGGTAGGGCAGGGCAAGTGTATGCTGACGCGGTGGAGACAATAAGAATCCGAAAGTTTCATTGTACAGGGTCTGGAAATTATCTTACCATTTGCTTATTGTATTTTTGTTCACCGCTTTGGATGAAGTAGAGTACCGGAAAGATCTTGCTGTTATTTAAAGCACGGCTTACAGGCCACGAAGTACAAACGGGCTTTTGTATAACTGCATGGTATATGTTTTTTCCTTTCATCGCTGAGTTCACCTACAACTGTTCGGTGATGGGTAATTGCCAGAAATGAGGATTGCAGATTGAAAGAAAGGCCAAAGTTTATTTGTCTTGGTTGCTATGCTCCGCAGGAACGTTTGCTTATGGTTCACATCCCCGCATTATCCGGCGTTTAATTTGCGAGTTAGTTATATGCTTCCGTCAAGTACTTCTTCATGTTATAGGCTTTCTCAGCGTCAGCTTTGGTTTTCCTTCCTTGCAATTCACAAACGCAGACTTCTTGTATAGTCCTGTTATAAGGCTTCCCCTTTTGGAATCACTTTGTGCTTTAAGGAGTTTATAAGAATATGATCGGCAACCCCCCCAGATTTTTATCTGATATTTAGTAAAACTAAAAGCGCATGAATTGCATTGATTATATTAATACGGTATTACATAAAACTGCAATCCGTATTAATCTCCAAAATAAATTGATGGATATTAAGTGCTATTTAAAGCGCTTGAGGTTGTATCTGTATGATATTT
>JAHITX010000076.1 GCA_018817425.1 Pseudomonadota bacterium | reverse complement strand
CATAATCGAAACTTTGTTTGAGCTTTTTATAAAAAGTATTGAACCAATAAGACCTGGCCGTTGCTATCCTCGAAAACACCGGATATCATCCAGAAAGTTTTACTTGAACTATAAACCAATCGCTTAAGTTAATGACATTGTATAGTAAATTACGATCTTTCTGATCTCACGATTAGGTGCAATATCATATACAGCAGCCAATAACTTCCCATCGGGCGATACAGCACCAGACCATATTGTTGTCGCCTTGATATTAGTAATACGTCTATGTTTTCCGTTTTTCGAATACTCAAAAAACTGCTCATAATCTCCTGAACCATCTGGTTTATAAGCTTGCGTGAGAAAATATATGTGCAAACCATCAGCTGTTATTAATGGGTCTCTCACACCGTCAATGCTCTTAGCGTAAGGTGCAGGAAGATCCTTTTGCCCTTTCTGTACAACATAGATATCATCACTAACCCCAACAGGTGGCCTTTTACGATTTGAAGATTTAAGTTCTTCCTGCTTTTTTCTAATAGCTTTGTAGTCATTATCAAGAATTTCTGGAAAGATGTATGGGAAACCATATGCGGAAAAGATAAATATATTATCATCTGGAAAATAAAAAGGCTGTGACATCATGAAAAACTTGAACCAAGAGAGTCGAGTCTCCTGTCCAGTATCTATATCCACCTCATAAACGTCATAATATGCCGCAGGTGTTTTTCCGCTTTTTCTGATCTTACCTGCCTTACAAAATATAATTTTCTTACTGGAATGCGAAAATGAAGGGTATATCTTAGCTCCTGGAGTATTTGTTATTCTCCTTACCTTTTTTCCATCCGGGTCCATCACGGCAATTTGCATTTTTTCAAGTTCCAAATATTTCTTTCCACTTGGAATAATGGAAAGAACAATTTGTTTTCCATCAAAAGAATATCTTGCCATTGACCAGTTTTCACCAGGGGGAGATTGATAAGCGCTTAATGATCCTGTCTCTAAATCAAAGATATTAATCTGATACGGCCCCTCAGCTTTTTGGCGATCAAATAAAATCTTTTTGCTGTCAGGTGAAAAACTAATGTAGCTTATGTAATCTTTATTTTTTATGTTTTTACATCCACATATCAATGGATAAAATAACATTATTAACACCATAATTAAAAATGTTACTTTTTTAAAAAGTAGTCTTTTATCAATATTCATAGATATTATTTTCCCTCCTAAAGGAATTCTTAACTTTGATTTTATTTTTCAACATAAAAAACCTGGTTCTCAGGGCTATGATTCTTAACTTTTTACTAATTTTCCAAATAGGTATAAACTATAGGGGTCGACCATAGGGGGCACCCATTAAAGGGTTATCAAGTCTAATTTTACTATTTGTTAATTACGTTAAAGGTTAAATATAGACCCCTATATTTAACCTTATATCGAAAAATATGTAATCAATGATTGTTGACCAAATAACTTTTAAGGCAGGTATGTTTGATGACTGCATTCATGATCCGCCTTCCCCCGAAACCTGATCACTATTTTGTCTCTCACTAAGTACATGACAACTTACAGATAGCATATAGACTGAAAGAAAAATGATATTTCATTTCTCCCGTGCCTCATTAAATCCTATAATTATCTGACAGGATTTACAGGATTATTTTCAGACCGTTCCGGAAGATCGGCCCGAAGTACATATCTGCTACTTGCTGCCTTTGCTCTGTTTTGCAATAGTTCCGTTTGACATCAACGCCTGATAAGCCAAATGTGTTTCCGCCGCAAGCGATGACTTATTAACTGTCCAGCTTCCGGCCGGTAACTATCCTGTGCTTCCTGTTAATCCTGTCTGAAAAAATAAAAACGCAAATCTATATTTATAGTTAAAAAGTTTACTGCTTTACTTTAACACTAAAAAATCTAAATCCGGTAGTACTGAAAAGACTTGCTCGAACGAAAAGAATAAAACTGAAATAATATGTGACAAAAACAGCAGATAAATAAATATTCTTAATTTAAATGTCAAGGATTTAAATTATCTTTTCAGTTTTATCTTGTTATAATTTCTAAATATCTGCTTCATGAAATATATTGTGCAGGACTTAAAATATTTCCGAAATTATAAAACTTTGACAAGATAATACATAACAACCTACAGATAGCATACAGATTGATAAATAAATGAACTTTTTCTCATATAAAGCTTCTTTATGAAAATAAGGAAAGAGAATGGGACGCTGTTAGGATTTTAAGTTGACACTACTATTATAAAATGGTAGGGGTGGATAATGCCAAGGAAATCTCGAATTGATACTGCCGGAGCCTTACACCATGTCATGGTTAGGGGAATTGAAAGAGGGGCGGTATTTCAAAACAATACTGACAGGAACCACTTTCTGGAGCGATTAGGAAAAATCCTCCAGGATACGGAGACCATCTGTTATGCATGGGCATTGATCCCCAATCACTTTCATCTTCTTCTTCGAACCGGTCCGGTGCCGATCTCCACTGTCATGAGGCGTTTATTGACCGGGTATGCACTATGGTATAATCGTAAACACAGCAGAAATGGCCATGTTTTCCAAAACCGCTTTAAATCTATATTGTGTCAGGAAGATTCTTATCTTTTGGAATTGGTGCGTTATATTCACCTCAACCCGATCCGGGCTAACCTTGTTGAGAACCTTGAAGAACTGGGACAGTACCCATACAGCGGACACAGTGTGCTGATGGGGAAAATGGAGAATCCATGGCAAGATACGGAATGGGTGCTTGGAATGTTCGGAAAAAAATTAGGCGTTGCGAGACGAGCGTACAAAGTTTTTGTTGGAAATGGAATTAACCAGGGAAGGCGTTTGGATCTCACAGGTGGTGGCCTTTTGCGAAGTGCAGGAGGATGGGAAGGTGTGAAGGCGCTTAGGGAAGCAAAGGTCTATCAAAAAAATGACGAGCGGATTCTGGGTGATAGCGATTTCGTACAACGTGTACTGGTATCGGCCGAAGAAGCGATGGAAAAAAAATATGCACTTCGATCAAGCGGCTTGGATCTTGATGGAGTTGCTTTACGGGTATCAGAGGTGTTAGGACTTAAACTTGAGGAAGTATGGGCTACAGGGAAGTATCGGCGGATTGTGGAGGCGAGGAGTCTATTGTGTTACTGGGCAGTGAGGGAACTTGGTATACCTATGTCTTCTTTAGCGAAAAAGCTACGGATATCGGTTCCGTCTGTTAGTGAATCTGTTACCCGCGGCCAAAAAATTGCAAGAACAAAAGGGTATTATTTAGTAGAAACTTAAGAACCTAACAGCGTCCCTTTACTTTTTCTTATCAAGACCTGTTTTCGGATATACGACTGAAAAGCTGTCAGATTTCCACCGAATAAAGGAAAAACGAATTATTTGAAATCAAAATATAGGTGCGTTCAAATGGAGTCATAAATTATATTTCTTATTAAAATGGGCTGATTGCTTCTAATGCAAAGGTTTATAATAAGCGTTTTTTTGTTTTCTTGGCTGATTTTTTATTAAATAATGCCAAAATTACACCTTTATAAAAATCAATAGCGGATTTTGGGTTTTCGCAGATGTTTACACGAAAAACATTATGTGCTATGTAATTGTATTACATTTTTTTAATAATTAGAAATGAGCCACTTTCAAAACGTTTCAGTTTGGTCAAGCTCAAGGCGGGAGAAAATATCAACCACAGGAATACATTGAGTATTTCGAGGATTGATATTTGAGCCCAACGCAGAGATCGGCCAAAATGGGGCGTTTTGAAACTGGCTCGAAATATATTGGATTTAAAGGAGCATAATTGATAACACTTGATTTTAATAAAACAAATGGCCTTATTCCTGCCATTGCGCAGGACTATGAAACAGGCGAGGTTTTGATGCTTGCGTATATGAATCAGGATGCATGGGAAAAAACCCTTGAAACAGGCAAAGCAACCTATTTCAGCAGAAGTCGGCAAAAACTCTGGATTAAAGGGGAAACTTCGGGTAATCTCCAGATGGTTAAAGAAATACTGGTAGATTGTGATGATGATACGGTTTTGTTGAAGGTTGAGCAAATCGGTGGAGCTGCCTGCCATACAGGCCATAAAAGCTGTTTTTACAGAAAAGTAGTAAACGGTTCTTTAAAGAAAATAAGCGAACCGGTATTTAATCCTGATGAGGTGTACAAAAAATGAATGAAAAATTAAAACTGGGAATTCCCAAAGGAAGCTTAGAAAGTGCAACAATTGCTCTTTTCAAACGTTCAGGCTGGAATATAAACGTTAATGGAAGAAGCTATTTTCCTGAAATAAATGATGATGCTATTGATTGCGCCATTTGCAGGGCACAGGAGATGTCGATATATGTTGAAAATGAAACTCTTGATGCAGCTCTTACAGGCAAAGACTGGATAGCCGAAAACAATTCCGATGTTCATGTTATTACAGATCTTGTTTATTCAAAGGTAAGCTCAAGACCCGCAAAATGGGTTATTGCCGTGGGATATGATTCGCCATTCAAAAAAATTGAGGATCTTGAAGGAAAAAAGATTTCAACCGAACTCGTTAAACATACGAAACGATATTTTAAAGAACGAAATATCAATGTAAATGTTGAGTTTTCATGGGGAGCAACGGAAGCAAAAATTGTATCCGGGCTGGCTGATGCTATTGTTGAAGTTACAGAAACGGGAAGTACTATAAAAGCTCACGGTCTTCGTATTATTCATGAAATGATGCAGACAAATACTCAGCTTATTGCAAATCATAAGGTATGGGAAAACAAAGTCAAGCGTGAAAAAATTGAGCAGATAGCACTTCTTTTAAAAGGTGCACTTCTTGCAGAAAAACTTGTCGGGCTTAAAATGAATGTCTCCCAGGAAAATCTTGAAAAAATTGTATCTTTGCTTCCAAGTCTTCATGCTCCCACGGTTTCATCTCTTTATCAGTCAACATGGTTTTCCGTTGAAACCGTTGCCCATGTTAACATTATAAGAGACCTGATCCCGGAACTTTTGAAAAACGGAGCGGAAGGAATCATAGAATATCCTTTAAATAAAGTGATATAAAAGCTTATGGTAAAAAACTTCGCAATTATATACTCCCTGTCTTTTTCAAAGCAGATATTGAAGATATAAGAAATGTTATCAAAGCGCTGTCAGGAAATAACTCCGTTTATAGTAATGGATGTCCTTGAGAAAGCTCGTGAAATGGAGCAAAAAGGCATCCATGTTATTCATCTGGAAGTCGGAGAACCGGATTTTGAAACACCTGAATGCGTTAAAGAAGCAATCATAAAAGCCATCCGTGACGGGCACACGCATTACACGCACAGCCTTGGGATGATTGAGCTAAGAGAAGCCATAAGCGAACATTATCAGAAAACATATAATGTAACAGTTTGTCCGGATAATATAGTAATTGCTTCCGGTACATCTCCTGCCATGTTCAGTCTTTTTTCAGTGCTGTTAAATAACGACGATGAAGTGATAATTTCCGACCCACATTATGCATGCTATCCCAATTTTATAAAATTTCTGATGGGTAAGCCTGTAACGGTACCGGTATATGAAGATGATGCATTTCAGTACAGACCTTCTGCAATTAAAGAAAAGCTAACAGATAAAACAAAAGCAATATTTATAAATTCCCCTTCAAATCCTACAGGAACCCTTTTATCCGAGAGCAGGATGAAAGAAATTGCCGATTTTTCGCCTTATATTATTTCTGATGAAATTTATCACGGCCTTGTATATGAAGGCAAAGAGCACTCGATACTGGAATTTACGAAAAATGCTTTTGTTTTAAACGGGTTTTCAAAACTTTATGCAATGACAGGCCTTCGGCTTGGCTACCTTATTGCTCCGGAAAAATTTATCCGCCATATACAAAAAATTCAGCAGAACTTCTTCATCTCTGCAAATTCGGCAGTTCAGATAGCCGGGATTACTGCTTTAAAAGAAGCGGGTAATGATATTTCTAAAATGAAAAATATTTTCAATGAGCGAAGGCTTTATATGATTTCGCGCTTAAAAGAGCTTGGTTTTAAAATAAAGGTTGAACCCACCGGCGCATTTTATGTGTTTGTAAATGCAAAACATATATCAAAAGATTCATATAAACTTGCCTTTGATATTCTTGAAAAAGCCCATGTGGGAGTTACTCCCGGAATCGATTTCGGGGCAAATGGTGAAGGATATCTCAGATTTTCTTATGCAACCTCTATTGAAAATATTACTGAAGGCATGAAACGTCTTGAAAAATACTTATCGGATCTAAAAACATGATTATTAAATCAGCCGTATTTGTCAAAAGTGCGGTAAAGCCTTCCCACTATCCGGAAGAAGATGTACCGGAAATAGCATTTGCCGGACGTTCCAATGTTGGCAAATCCTCATTGATCAACACTCTTTTAAACTATAAACGACTGGTAAAAACGAGCTCAACACCAGGGCGCACTCAGCTTATAAATTTTTTCCTGATAAATGACTTGTTTGGCTTTGTTGATATCCCCGGATATGGATATGCAAAAGTTCCGGCAGCGGTAAAAAAAACCTGGGGAAACATGATTGAGACATATCTGAAAACCAGGAATACTTTAAAAGGCGTTGTTCTTATAATGGATATACGCCGCATTCCCGGACCTGAAGAAATAACTTTTATGGAATGGCTTAGTTTTTATAATATTCCATTTATCCGTGTTCTTACAAAAGCGGACAAGCTTACAAAAAATCAGCTGGCACAGCAGCATATGATTATTTCAAAATCACTTATGGCTGATAAAGACGATTTTATTATCTTTTCAACAAAGTCGAAAACAGGCAAAAAAGCCCTATGGGATGCCATAGAAAATCTGATCCACTAAAATATGGAAGAAGAACGCCGTAATATGAAAAATACGAAGCCCGAAGAAAAGGAAGAGTTTAAATCCGGTTATGTAGCTATTGCCGGAGCTCCAAATGCCGGAAAGTCGACTCTGTTAAATAAACTGCTTGGTTTTAAGATTTCAATTACTTCAAAAAAACCCCAGACAACAAGAAATAAAATACTCGGAGTAGTACACAGACCTTCATCCCAGCTTGTTTTGATAGATACACCCGGCATTCACAAGGCAAATAATGCCCTAAACATAAAAATAGTAGATACTGCACTTTCAACATTTGGAGATGTTGATATTATTTTGCTGTTGGGAGATGCGGCGAATCCTGATCCCAAATCAGAATCAATACTTATAAAAAATATAGAAAAGATCAAAAAACCGGTTGTTCTTGCATTAAATAAAATTGATATTATTGATAAGCCAAAGCTGGCTGAAGCAATAATTTCCTGGGAGCAAAAATTTGATTTTAAAGATATAGTTCCTGTTTCGGCAAAAAGCGCCGAAGGTGTGGAAGAACTTCTTTGTGTTTTAGAAAATCTTTTACCGCTCGGCCCTCCGTTTTTCCCGGCAGATATGCTTACCGTTCTTCCCGAACGTTTTATAGCAGCGGAAATGATAAGGGAAAAGATTTTCAGACTCACTGGCCAGGAAATCCCTTATGCTTCAGCTGTAACGATTGACTCTTATACAGAGAAAAAAAGTAAAGGACTTGTTGCAATAGAGGCCACCATTCATATTGAACGGGATTCTCAAAAAGGTATTATAATCGGAAAAAACGGAACCAAGCTTAAACAGATAGGCATGCAAGCCAGAGAAGAAATAGAACAACTCATCGGAACAAAGGTTTTTCTGCAATTATTTGTAAAGGTAGATAAGGACTGGAGCAAAAGCGACAGAACCTTAAAAAAATTCGGGTACTGATGATTCTTTCTTTTCATCCATGTTTTGTTGCTGACAAAAACATAATATGTGCCGGACGAAAGCCAGGGTTTGACGAACTTGAACAAATAAAGCTTGCCGATGCAGTAATTCTATCCCAGGGGTGTAGCGAAATCTTATATCGCATGGCAAAAGAAAACTGCAAAAATGTATTTCCCAACTATGATACAAAGTTTGATTATCCCGGAAAAACAGGCCAGATTCTTTTGTTTCAGAAAACAGGTGCTGTCCATCCTGAAAGTAAAATATTTACTTCTTTATCTCATTTGTGTGATACGAACCAAAATATACTAAATGAACAGCTTTTATTTTCTTATCCGTTTGTTTTAAAATTAGACTGGGGCGGAGAAGGGGAAACAGTATATCTTGTAAAAAATCAATCCGATCTTAAATGCTTTATTAAAAAGATAAAAGAATATGAAACGTGCGGACAGCAGGGCTTTATATTGCAAAAATTTATTGAATCGGGAAATAAATCCTTAAGAACTGTTGTAATAGGTAATAAAATGATTTCATACTGGCGCATCCAGAACAATCAGGATAGTTTTTGCGCTGGATTATCACAGGGTGCAACTATAGACTTTGATATGGAACCCACGCTTGTGGGACTTGCCGAAAAAAAGACAAAAGAATTCTGCGATAAGACGGGAATAAACCTTGCCGGGTTTGATTTTATTTTTTCTTCAAACGATAAGAATAACAAACCGCTTTTTCTTGAGATAAACTATTTTTTCGGAAGAAGCGGACTTGGCGGATCTGAAAAATATTATAAGATTTTAAATAAAGAAATAAGAAGCTGGCTGAAAAGTTTAACTTAATATGGAACCTTTTGCTTACAACCTCGAAGAAGAAGATATAAAAAGACAGCGGCGTTTAGCGCGGGAATTAAGAAACACCCAGTGGTGGAAACGCAAGCTTGCAAAGGGCGTATGCCATTATTGCTGCCGCAACTTCTCACCCAAAGAGCTAACTATGGATCACATAGTTCCAATAGCGCGTGGCGGTAAAAGCACTAAAGGCAATATTGTCACCGCCTGCAAGGAATGCAACAATGCCAAAAAACAACTTCTTCCAATTGAATGGGATAATTATCTTCGTAATTTTGACACAATAGATCATGATTGATAACCTCCGTTATGTTTTGGAAATCTGGCTCCAAACACTGCACAACGAATATAAGAGCGGCAATCCATTTTCTTCCTATGAGTAGTATTTTGAGTCAGGTGTTTCATAGTAAACAGAGTTGCATATCCAAAATATTCATTTTCCCTACCTTCCACAGCTTTCATTTCACTTTCCACCGCCCCCCGTCTCCTTCGCCAGTTTCGCGATGAATTTCCGCCCTTTTGCAGTGAGCCTATATTTCTGTTTGCTGCTTGTAGGTTTATCGGGAATGGTCATTTCGATCACGCCGTCAGAAAGTGCCGGAACGAGATAAGCCTCCCTGAAGTAGTCTTCATGCCGCAGGGCCAGAGCTTTCTGAATGTCCGTGCGTTTCATCTCTCCAACCAGCACCGTCAGGAGTCTATGTACTTCCCCGGTAACTTCCCCGGTAACTTCCCCGGTAACTTCCCCGGTAATCCCGCCAACAGCTTTGAAGGCTAGTTCAGGCTTTCTGTGGATAGTAACCACAAAACCGTCCGTAAGAGCAAACTCCGGTTCCTCAAGGCCGACATTGCGGCAGCGCCTGATCATGTCACCAGTTCCGGTACCCATGCGCTCAATGTACTTGGTCAGATAGAGTGGCTCGGCTAATAATGGATTAAAGGGCACTGAGCCGTGTGGTTTTCGCAGTTTTGCAAGGGTCAGGGGCGGCGAAAGGGTGCCGGGATTCCAGACCTCCAGCCGGTCAGCAAAGAGCATCACCTGTACACTACCGTTGCTCGTATAGTCCCGATGGGCTACAGCATTGACAATGGCTTCGCGAATCACTTCCGGAGGCATCTCATAGGCCACGGGTGCTTCAACGCTCTGTGAGCGGGTTCCGACAGCAAGATTAATTTTTGAAAGCACAAAATCAACAGTCTGATCTACCAGGTCAAAAACTGTTCCCTTGTAAATTCGGTAAAAGGGAATGGGTTTGGTTACCTCAACACCATGAAAATGGGCACACTTGATCTCGGAGGCAATAAGGAAACGCTGCGGATATTTTCCAAAGAGCAATACTGCGGCATGGCTCGGTCTTTCTTTATCCAGGAGATTCAGATGAGTAAGAACCTCCATGGCCGTTGATTCTTCGGGCAGCGGGAAGCCTCTGGCCCGTCGGGCTCGGCTCAGGAATGTGTGTATCTTCTCTTCATCCAGATCTGCAATGGTAGCGTTCATACAGAAAGCGGCGTCAAAGGGCGCTGAACGTATCAACTCGTGTTCATCAAGGTATTGGATAAGGCTTCCATACACTGAGGCTATCAGCTCTGCAGCACTGACAAAGCGGCGTCTCACTACCTGATCTCCCGCTTCCCTGATAATTGCCTGCATTTTGGGAGCTTTGCCGCTATCGTCAGCACCTCTGACAAAAATAAGGCGGTGTTTCCCAAGCTGTGTCGCAAGATCGAATTCCCGGTGGGTAGGTGAGTATCCTTTCTTATCTTCCTTTCCGTATTCCTTCCCAAAGAGCCCTACGTAAATATTACACTGTTCAACTTCATGAAGATAGACTTCATCGGCCCGTCTATCAATGGCAGGTACATCTTCAAAAAGAAACACATCGAAGAATCGACGCAAAAGAGGATCTCCCAGGAGAAAATCACGTAGAGCAGCCCGTTCCTTTGCAAATTCCTTCTGAACGCTACTGATAAAAATGCGGATCGCGTTCATGATTTCACCTTCAGATACCCCAATCCTTTCAAAAATTGTTCAATTTTCCAAGGTTTTAGAGCGCAGGATTTCTAATTCACGGCTGGAAACTGCGCATTTAGGGCAAGCTTCTATACCATTTGTCGAAACCTGCACAACGAAACAAATCAGTTCACACACAAAAAATTATATACAACAGTCTGTATTTTTTTTGCATTTAAACCGGATTTTGTCAAAGGATATTTAGAAAAACCACAGGATTGAAGGTAAGTAAATTGTCACACATACACATACAAACATCAGCAAATCCTGGGCAATTGTTCCCCTGTCAACATATCTACAATACGTTTTCCTCCGATGCTTGTATTCATTACAACTTTCCCCGGATTTTCAGCTTTTACTTTTCCAATTATTGCAGCATTACTCCCATAAGATGTTTCTTTCATGGCAGTCAAAATAGCTTGGGCAGCAGACTCGGGGACGAAAACTACCAACTTTCCTTCATTAGCCATGTAAAGGGGATCAAGCCCCAATATTTCAGATGCTGCCAGTACACTTTCATTAATAGGAATTGCTTCTTCAAATATTTCTATACCAACCTGCGATTGAGATGCGATTTCATTTAAAGTTGTGGCCAGACCTCCCCTTGTGGGGTCACGGAGAACATGTATTTCCGAACCTGTATCTATCATTTTCTGAACAAGGTGATTTAAAGGAGAAGCATCGCTTTTCATAGGCGAATCCGGAAACAAATTTTCGCGGCTGTTAAGAATGGTCATGCCATGATCACCGATATTGCCGTTTATTAATACTGCATCTCCAGGTCTTGCATTCTGTCCGGAAATATTGATTTTCGCAGGAACAAGGCCAACTCCGGAAGTATTAATAAATATTTTATCGGCTGCTCCTTTGGGAACAACCTTGGTGTCTCCTGTAACTATCTTTATATCAGCCTCAAGAGCAGTTTTTTCAATAGAGGAAAGAATACGCTCAAGATCTTTTAATGAAAAGCCTTCTTCGATAATAAATCCGATGCTTAAATAACATGGATGGGCTCCTCTCATTGCAAGATCATTAACAGTGCCGCATATAGCAAGCGTTCCAATATCACCACCGGGGAAAAATATGGGATCTACCACATAACTATCAGTTGCAAAGGCAAGCTTTGCTCCCCCCAGTTCAAATACTGCGCTGTCGTTTAATTCATTTAGATAAGAATTGCCAAGCCTGGGTAAGAAAATCTTCTCAACTAATTCGTGAGAAGATCGTCCGCCACTGCCATGGTCAAGAATAATTTTATCTGTAGCCATGATAAATCCTTTGTTACAAATATACGGTATTAGAATATTTTTTAGTTATGAGAGCCACTTTCAAAACGTTTCAGTTTGGTCAAGGTCAAGGCGGATGAAAATTTTAACCGCAGGAATACATGTGAGTATTTCGAGGATTAAAATTTTTAGCCAACGCAGAGATCGGCCAAAATGGTACGTTTTGAAACTGGCTCATGATATTTATAGTAGGCTGCACATGTGCCTTCTGTCGATACCATACAAGGTCCGACAGGGTTTTGCGGGGTGCATGCCTTGCGATAAAGCTTGCATTCCGTGGGAGTTTTAACACCGCAAAGAACTTCACTGCATACGCAATCTGGATGATCTTTGGCCGGTGGAACTTTAAGATCAAAATAATCTTCGGCTGCAAAAGATCTGTATTCACGACGTAAAGTTAGTCCGCTGCCTTGGATGGGGCCCAAACCACGCCAGTAAGAATCGCAAGTATTGAAAACCTGATTAAGAACATCCATTGCCCTTGGATTTCCTTTAGCAGACGCTCCGCGTTTGTATTGAATTTCAACTTCTGTTTTACCCTGTTCTATCTGCATTATCAGCAATAGTATAGTTTCCAGAATATCCACAGGCTCAAATCCGCAGACAACTCCGGGTATATTATATTTTTCGGCAATCTGTTCGTATGCAAAAGTTCCGATTATTGTTGTAACATGTCCGGGGTAAATAAATCCATTTATATTCAGGTGATCAAAGTTCAGCAAAGCCGTTAAGGCAGGAGGTAGTAATTTATGAGCAGATAATATAAAAAAATTATCCAGGTTCTTTCGTTTTGCTTCTAAGACGGTAGCAGCTATTGCAGGAGCAGTTGTCTCAAAACCTATACCAAGAAAAATCACTTTTTTTTCGGGGTTTTCAATGGCTATTTTTAAGGCATCAAAGCTTGAATAAACTATACGTACATCGGCGCCCATTGCCCTTTCTTTTTGCAGTGAGGATAAAGAACCCGGAACCCGTATCATATCACCAAATGTTGTAATTACTACATCGGGATAACTACTAAGCTTAATAGCCTGGTCTATTTCCGCTTTGGCAGTAACACAAACCGGGCACCCGGGGCCTGAAATCAGTTGAATGTTTTGAGGCAGCATTTGGCGTATCCCATGACGAAAAATGGAAACGGTATGTGACCCGCATACTTCCATCAGACGGACAGGTGTTTTAGATTGGGCCCAAATGGCGTCAATCAATTTCTTAGCTTTATGTTTATCCCGATATTCACTCAAGTGCTTCATGGGTTAATAGCCAATATTTCTTCCCAGTATTTTAGAGTTTTTTGGGCTTCCTCTTCATCAATTCGATGCAGAGCAAAGCCTGCGTGAATAATCACATAATCTCCGACTTGGGGTTGCTGATCAATAATATCCAAACGGACTTCTTTCTTTGTCCCTTCATATTCCACTATGGCAACATGGCCTGTTATTTTTTTAATTTCCATGGGAACTGCTAAGCACATTTATTATCTCCTGATTGCAGATTAATATAATGAGCGGCTACTGCCTGACCAAGAGAAAGTCCGCCGTCATTTGCCGGTATAAGAGCATTAGTGTAAACCTTAAAACCCTTTTTCTTCAATTGCTTTTCCATACCTGACAGAATAGTTCTGTTCTGGAAAACTCCACCTGACAAAACTACTTTTTCAAGAGCCGATTCATCCCTTACTTTACAGCAGATCCGTGTAAATATCTTAATCAAAGTAATGTGGAACCGGCGGCTTATATGTGCTCCGGTTTTGCCCTTTTTTATATCTTCCACAATGCCTTTAATAATAGGCTGGTGCCTAATTAAATAAATGCCATTATTATTGATTGTTTCTATTGGATAACAAGATAATTTTTCACAGCCTTGTATCATTTCCAGATCCATGGCTGCTTGCCCTTCAAAATCAATAACATCTCTTAAACCTATTAATGCAGCTACGCCATCAAAAAGCCGACCGCAACTTGAGGTGAGTGGCGAATTGATTTTTTGCCGGATCATCTTTAGCAAAATATCTATTTTATTAGGTTCGAGTTTCTTAATAAACTGTAGAGGCAGTTCTGATAATTTTTCTCCATAAGCCTGATATAAATAGCTCACAGCCATACGCCATGGTTCTTTTATAGCCAGGTTGCCACCAGGCATTGGCAGATATTCAAAATGACTTTTACGTTCAAAAGATGATAAATCTCCTGCAAAAACTTCACCGCCCCAAATTCTACCATCTATACCATATCCGCTGCCATCTAAGACAATGCCGATCACTTTTTCATGAAGCCAGTGTTCCGCCATACAACCAACCATGTGGGCAAAATGATGTTGTACTCCTATCAAACGAAGTTGCGCCTGTTTAAGAGCATAGCGGGTGCCTGGATAATCCGGATGGAGATCATAGGCAATGATCTGCGGATTAATCTGCAGGATCTCCTTCAAATGAGTTATTGCAGATTCAAAAGAATTTATGGCTTCCGGGTTTTCAAGATTTCCTATATGCTGACTTAAAAATGCCCTGTTTTCTTTGATAAGACATATTGTATTTTTAAGCAGGCCCCCACAGGCAAGAATAGGAGACAAGGATTCATTTAAAAAAATCGGTTCCGGCACAAAGCCCCGTGATCGCCTGATCTGTCTTGTACTGCCGGCAACATGAGTTACTATGGAATCATCGCTTCGTACACAGATATCCCTGTTATGAACAAGAAAACAATCGGCTACTCCACAAAGTTTGTCAAAGGATTCTTTATTATCAATACAGATTGGTTCATTAGAAAGATTTCCACTTGTCATGACCAGAGCCTCAAATCCAAAATCAAACAGAAGATGATGCAGCGGGGTATACGGCAGCATTGCCCCAAAATAGCGATTCCCCGGAGCTACAGACAAAGCAATATTATTTGGAAATATTTTCTCAAGTAAAACTATCGGGTGTTCTTTGGACAGTAAAACTTCTTTTTCCGCATCGCTTACCCGTGCATTTTGCGCCAAAGCCGAAAGATCGCGAAACATCAGGGCAAAAGGTTTTTCTTGCCTATGTTTTAAGTACCTTAAGCGTTTTACAGCCTCTTGGCAAAACGCATCTACTGCCAGATGAAAACCTCCAATGCCTTTTATGGCAACAATCATTCCTTTTTTAAGAAGCCGGGCTGCTTCTGTAACAGGAGAAACATCTTCTATAAGTTCTTCCTGATTGTCATAAAGAAAAACCTGCGGGCCGCATACACCGCACGCATTAGGTTGAGCATGAAACCGTCGGCTTAAAGGATTATGGTATTCTTCATAACAATTTGGGCACATTTTAAAGGTTGCCATGGAAGTATTGTGCCGGTCATATGGAATATCATTAATAATTGTATAGCGTGGGCCGCAATTAGTGCAGTTGATAAAGGGATAACCGAAACGTCGATCTAAAGGATCTCTTAATTCTTTCAAACAATCCTGACAGGTTGCTATATCGGAAGATATCAATGCAGATTTTTCCCCGGATGCAATACTTTGGCTGATAGAGAAATCTTTGTCAAAGGTTAGTGGTATTGGATCAATTTGAATATCGGTGATACGGCTGGTAGGTGGCGGGATATCTCTTACAATCTGTAAGAAATTTTTAAGATCTGTATTTTCACCCTCAATCTCTATTTCCACGCCCAAAGAAGAATTATTCACATAACCGGTAATATCTTTTTCTCTTGCCTGCAAATATACAAAGGGCCGGAATCCGACTCCCTGGACAATACCCTGGATTGTAATGTGGTATCTGGCTCTCATTGGCTTTTATACTTCGGGATCCGTTGAAGTATCCAGTTAAACCAGGAGTCAAGCCCGGATAGGTTACGGCAGGAAACTTCAAAAATTTCCAGATCGGGATTAATACCGGATGAATAATGACGAATTTTTTCTACGCTGGCATCAACATAGGGAAGCAGATCGATTTTATTTATCAGAAGTACGCTGGATTTAGAAAACATTAAAGGATATTTAAGAGGTTTATCATCTCCTTCCGTAACACTTAAAATCATGATTTTATAATCCTCGCCTACCTCAAATTCAGCCGGGCATACCAGATTGCCGACATTTTCCACAATCAGAAGATCCAGGGATGAAAGATCAAGCTCTTTAAGCGCATGGGAGATCATTCTGCTGTCTAAATGGCAGGCTCCGTCTGTATTTATCTGTACGGCGGCAACTCCTTTTTTCGCAATCCTTTCAGCATCATTGGTTGTTTGGATATCTCCTTCTATAACCCCTATACGGATTTTATCTTTTAAAGCATCAATGGTACATTCCAGAAGAGTAGTTTTGCCGGCGCCAGGAGAGCTCATCAAATTAAGAACCAGTAAATTGTTTTGTTTAAACAAACTTTTATTTTCTTCAGCAAGCTCTTCATTAGCTTCCAAAATATTTCTTATAACAGGAATTTTCATAAATTTCTTTCTTTCCCCAAAAGGCGGTTCTTAATCAATTTCAATTTCTTTAATAAATAATTCTCTGCCGGAGATTGTTTCAACAGCGTTTGAACCGCATGATGTACATATAAAGCTGTATTCATCGATAGCAAATTCCTTTTCGCAGTTATTACATCTACAGATTAATGGAACCGGTTCTATTTCAAGCTTAACCCCTTCAAAAGGTGTGTTTTTAGTTATAATTTCAAAGCAAAAGGTTAGGCTATGAAGGGCTATAGCAGTGAATTCACCAACTGTCAGGCAAATAGAAATTAATCTTTTTACCCCGTAGTGCTCCATTTCCTGTTTAACTATATCCAATATATTTAAAGCAATCCCCATTTCGTGCATCTACTATCACCCGGTTTTTACTGGAAGGTTATCAATCTTTTTGCCACCCTCTACTAAATGAACAAGTGTGGAAATATGCTTATTAAGCATTTCCGACTGTTGTTCCATGCTTCTGGCTATTTCTGCCGCCTTTTCAGCATCGATTGCATTTTGTTGAGTCACTTTATCAAGTTCCTGTACCGCTTTGGTTACAATATCCATACCTTCATGCTGTTCTTTGGATGCGGAAGAAATATCATTAAGCAAAACAGCTGTCTTGCCGGTAATTTCAAGAGCACTTTTAAATGCACTTTCTGTAACATTTACAAACTCAACCCCTTTCGAAACCCGCTTGCGTGTTCCTTCAAGCATTTCCGATGTAACTTTAGCCGCGCTGGCAGCCCGCATTGCAAGGCTTCTCACTTCATCAGCCACAACTGCAAAACCGCTTCCTGCTTCTCCGGCTCTTGCCGCTTCAACTGCCGCATTCAGAGCCAATAAGTTTGTCTGAAAAGCTATTTCATCAATTGTTTTTATAATCTTGTAAGTTTCTTCATTTGTATCCGAGATCTCTTTCATTGCATCTATCAATTCCTGCATAGCCTTGTTTGAACTGTCCATAACATTTTTTGCCTGTAGCATCAGATCATTTGCTTCGGAAGCATTTTCAGCATTGTTTGCTGTCATAGATGATACTTCATCTATAGAAACGCTGGTTTCATCTATTGAGGCTGCTTGTTGAAAAGCATTAGAAGCCAGCGAATCACTTGCCGTGGAGGTTTGATTGGCAGAAGATGATGTTTGGGATGCGCTATCGACAAGATCCCTGATAATAGCATTGATAGGCCTGGATACTGTCCATTTCATAAGCATATAAATTATTGCCGAGACAGCAATGAGTATTATTATTGAACCGATAGTCATCTTTTTTGTCAGATCGGAAACAATCAAGTTGAGTTCCGACAAATCATAAGAGAGTGAAAGAACCCCTCCTACATTACCTTGTTTCCAGTTATGATGACAGCGAATGCAGTCGGAATTTACTATCTGTGGAGCGTATATATCGATTTTTCCTGAACTGATAACCTCAACCACATCTTTTTTTTCAGTAATATTTTTAAAAATTTTATCATCTAAAACCATTCCTTCAAGGTTATTTGTGGAAGAAGAAAGATTGGCTTTCCCCTGCTGATCATAGAGTGTGACGTCCAGAACGCCTGTGATGTCTCTCTGGCGCAAAAGCAGTTTATGAAAATTTTCCATCTGACCGCGCTCCAAAGAGTCGCGTACTCCCTGCTCAAGCGATTCAAAGAGGGTATGAATAGAAGTAATGTAGTTTCCTGTTATCCTTTTTTTTACAAAACTGGTTATAAACCCTGTTCCGGTTGTAAGAAACACAAACATTATCAGAAGCACAAAGAACATAATTTTCCCTGTAACCGACAAATTAGCAAATGACTTTCCCTGCATTGCTTAACTCCTTTCTATGGGTTTTTTTTGTTCGGATAGTCTGTAGAAAGGAAAATCCTTTTTTCGGGCAAAGTTTGGCCAGGCGCAACCGATACATGGTGCATTGGCAGCAATACACCAACTTTGGCTGAGGTTCCACCATCTGTTTGGGCAATCTGCGGCAGTATCCGGTCCTAAACAGCCCAATTTAAATAAACAGCCTCCTTCACCAAGTTTGGTAGCAAATATCTCCTGCTGGAAGTCATGATATCTTGGACATTGCTCATGGACTTTCCGGCTGTAAAAAAGAGCCGGTGAACCCTGGTCTGTCAATTCCGGGAGTCCAACTTTAACTATGTTTATAATTGTTTGCCAAACCCAGTCCGGGTGCACCGAACAACCGCGCAAATTAATGATAAGTTTATTTATGTTAAGCTGTTTATAATATTGTCTAAGACTGATTGCACCGGTCAGATTACCTTCAGCTGCCGGGATACCTCCGTCGCTTGCACATGAGCCAACCGCTACTGCACCGATCATAGTACTTGCTGCCGCTTCAAGATATTGACCAAAGACTTTGTCTCCGATTACACAAGCCTCAGGCATTTTTGCCGGGATGGCTCCTTCTACTGCCAGATAATAGTCGCCTGCTTTACCTGAAA
This sequence comes from Pseudomonadota bacterium, assembly GCA_018817425.1. Taxonomy (NCBI): domain Bacteria; kingdom Pseudomonadati; phylum Pseudomonadota; species Pseudomonadota bacterium. Next base: position 4,415 of record JAHITX010000076.1, on the reverse strand, counting down.
TATATTTTTCAATAAGATCTAATGCTTTTTTTCCGGAAACGGCAGACAGGTCGGTATGAAAAGCCAGCTGCGAATAATTGGTAATAAGGGTAAGCGGAGACGGTGAAGCAGCCTGCAAAAGTGAAACCGAACAACCTGAACAAGATTGCCCCTGAAGATATATAAGCTTGGGTATGCTTTGGGGCTCAATTTTTTTCAGAGCAGCAATAACCGGTTTCGGCAGGTTAAGAATACCAAAAGCGGCGCTTAACGTGGCCCCCAGTTTCAAAAATTCCCTTCTATCCATTATAAAATAATACCTCCCTATATTAAGCAGGTTCAAATATTGATCTTATTTATGTTTCTTCAGTGTACAGCGCAGGCAATGCATGGATCAAAAGAATGTACAATCCTGACAGCTTCTATCTGATCTTCAGGGTCTTGCACATGAGTTCCTATAAGTGCTGATTCCATGGCACCCGGCTGATTATTATCGTCTCTGGGAGAAGCATTCCAGGTGGTTGGCACAACACATTCATATCTTTCAATTTTGTAGTTCTTTATGCGTATATAATGCAGTAATGCTCCTCGAGATGCTTCAGTAGCACCGAAACCTTCACCGGATGCCGGTATTTTAATATCAGCTATTGTGGGTCCTTTCGTATCAAGCCGTTCAGTCTCATCGAGCAGAAAGTCGGCAATAACTGCGCCACAGATAGCACGGCTCAAATAACGCCCAAGAACCGAGTTGATCTTTGAAGGTTTTATGCCAACCTGACCGGCAAATGTATCTACAAGCTTTTTCACTTTAGGATTATGTCCCTGGTGATAGTCAACAAGGATTCGGGCAGCACTTCCAACTTCTACCATTTGACCCTGATAACGCGGAGCCTTTATCCATGAATAAGCGCCACTTTTATGAGGAGATGGGGTTAAAGTCGAATCTTTAACTTTGAGTCCGCTTGGCGACGAATACAGGGAATGTTTCACATCTTCAGTAATCAACTCAAAATTTACCGGCGATATATCGCCGTTTAAAAGTGCTCCGGAAGAAAACACTCTTTCGCTATTAGGTTCGGAAGTTACAGGCAAAAGGCCAAAAGATAGAAACCCGCCTTTACTGGCTCCTATTTCCCAGTATTCCGGGAATGCCTTTGCTACTGCCAAAACATCGGGGATATACTTATTATGATAAAAATCACGAACTTCGTGAATCAAAGACTGATATGATGCGATAAGATCAATTCTTGCATTTTGCGTGCAGCCTCCAGGAAAAATAGAAGTACTATGTGGGAATTTGCCTCCGAATATTGCCGCTGCAGCATTAGCCTTTTTCTGGATCTCCATGGCTTCGATATAGTGCTTCAAAGCTCCAATATTGAGATCTTTATCTTTAATATATTTTCCAGATAATCTTGGCAGAAATGGAGCCGCAGGATATGATTTGCCTGAAGCAAGCTCGGCCTGTACCCAGTTTTTTACCGTAAGAAGATCTGCGTCTTTTCCCTTGTATTGAAGAATTGCTGTGACATCTATAAAATCTAAAGCCGCGAGCTGATAAAACTGCAACAGGTAATCGTATAAATGATTTGCTCCTTGTATCAGGTTATGCATGATGCGCCCGTTAGGCGGCACATTTAAATTATATGTGCTTTCCTGAGCATATGAAGATGCAATAGCATGAGCATAGGGACATACACCACAAATTCTTTGAGTAATCTGCTGTGCGTCAAGCGGGTCCCTTCCTTGAAGAAAAACCTCAAAGCCCCTAAACATCTCGCCCTTACAGCGGGCATCAACAATTTTATTCTTTTCAACTGTAGTTTCAATATTTAAATGACCTTCAATTCTTGTTATCGGACCAAGGCTAACTTTCATCAACACCCTCCATGGACTGGGTTACTTTATAGAAACCAATGTAGCGACTTTATTTTGACGGAATAATTTCAACGCCATTTATTTGACATAAAACATACAATAATATTGAATTTCTAATATCATTATGATATTTATGTGATAAATTGCATATAAGTACCGTGCAATAGCATTAAATCAGTTTTAATCTTGCAAATAGTGTTCCAGATGTAACTGAATATGCCGATTAAGGTGGACTAGTATAAAATATTACCAGGTTATAGGATTTATCTTGATCCTCGGTTGCATCGTCGGCTCCTGATGTAAAGTTTGTAAAGTGAAGAAAAATATGAGCAACATACTTATAGTAGGTATAGGTGGTTTCACAGGCGCAATTTTAAGATACCTGATTAGTGGATATATTCAAAACTTGACACAAAAAGCCGCGTTTCCTTTTGGAACCCTGGCAGTAAATATTACAGGCTGTTTTTTGATCGGTATTTTTTCCCAGCTTGTAGAATCTCAGGCCGGCTTGTCATCCGAACTGCGCACATTTCTTATAATCGGGCTTTTAGGCGCTTATACTACATATTCTACATTCAGCAACGAAACTATGAATCTTTTACAGAATCAACAATTTTTCCTTGCATTGGTAAACGTCGGGACTCATTTGTTTTTAGGGTTATTAGCAGTATTAATTGGCCGTTTTACAATAATTGCATTGTGGAGGTAATATAAATGAACCTTCCGCCTGAAGGTCAACTTCTTCGAATATTTATCGGAGAAAGCGATAAATATGAAGGAAAACCATTGTATGAATGGCTTGTAATTAAAGCAAAAGAGCATGGTTTGGCCGGTGCTACCGCCATTCGTGGATTAATGGGTTTTGGTGCAAACAGTCGTATCCATACTTCAAAAATATTGCGATTATCTCTTGATTTGCCGATCATCGTGGAAATAGTTGATACGCATGAAAAAATAAAAGAATTTCTTGGTATTATAGAAAGTGTAGTAAAAGAAGGTTTGGTAACCCTTGAAAAAGCGGATATTCGTCTTTACAGAAGCAGTAAGCAAAAAGAATAAACAGTAATCTATGTTTTACTCAATTGGAGGTTTATACTTATGGGAAAAAATACGGGTATAAAAATGCCTGTTAATTCAACAACTGCATGTTCGTCTTCTTCGGAAGACAATTCTTACAAAAGTAAATTTCATGATTTACGTGATTCAGCCCGATCTATTTTCCATGAATTAAGTCAGCCAATTACAATTTTATTGGGATACTCAGAATTAATGTTATCAAATATGGATACAAATGATCCTTTGTATGACAAATTACATGAAATAAACAAGCAGGCCGACAAAGCAGATGAAATAATTCGCAGGATGCACAATAAGATAAAATATATAGAAGAAGACAACACATCCGACAGTAAAATAATAGGTAAAATATAATTAAAGGAAGAGTTAATAAGCCACACAACGAAAACCCAGTATATTTGAGTGCCCATCCGGTTCAAGCTGGAGTCGGCTGAAAAGCCGGATATCAACTCCTGATATCCAACATCCTCCCTTTCCTATCATAAATTTATCGATCCGGCTTGAAGTCCATTCGAAAACATTGCCCAACATATCAACGAGACCAAATTTATTTTCAAAATCATGATAATTCTCCACAGAAGTTGTTCCGCATATAGAACTATCTTCTATATTACAGGCTTCTTTTTTAAATTTGTTCCCCCATGGCAACAAGTTACCCTTGGCAGTTCTTGATGCAGCTTCCCATTCATCTTCAGTTGGCAATCTCTTGCCAGTCCATGAAGCAAAAGCCATAGCATCTTCTAAACTTATCTGCACAACAGGATGATTCCGTTTTTTATGTATCATGCTCCCAGGACCACTTGGTTGATACCAACATGCACCTTTAACTGTATTTTGTTTAGTTGTGGCATTAAAAAGAAGTTTTTCCATACCGGTTTTTTCATCAATAGTTTTTTCATATCTTCCGAAGTATACTTTCCCATATCCGCGTTTTTCCGCTGTTGTTTTATATCCGGTTTTTTCTACAAATACTTCAAAAAGTGCATTTGTTATCGGGTATTTCCCAATATAATAGGCTGGCAGGTCAACTGCTTTTTCAAGGCTTTCGCCTTTTTTTGGCCGTTTGCTTCCGATGATGTAAGCACCTTCAGGTATAAGGATATATTGATTATAGTATTTATCCATTGCTGCAAGAGAATGGTTAAATTCTTCTGCCAAAAACTTGGCCTTATTATCTAAAGGCTTGGTTTCACTGATATCAAAATCTTCTTCGAATATTTTAGCATTAGAATCAATGTCTGCACTGTCACCACCTTCGCCGCCTAACCCAACATCTTCTTCAATGTCTTCCGGCTCGATCTCTTCGATTATCTCTATATCTTCAGTATCTTCATTTATGCCATCTGCTGTTTCAAGAGCATCTATAGCAGAAGCATCCCCTTCAGCATACGATTCTGAACCATCGTCTTTACCGGCACCTAACCCAGCTTCTTCTTCGGTATTGTCGGACTCGATTTCTTCGATTATCTCAAGATCTTCAT
>JAHITX010000075.1 GCA_018817425.1 Pseudomonadota bacterium | reverse complement strand
GCCACTTTCAAAACGTTTCAGTTTGGTCAAGCTCAAGGCGGGAGAAAATTTCAACCACAGGAATACATTTAGTATTTCGAGGATTGAAATTTGAGCCCAACGCAGAGATCGGCCAAAATGGGGCGTTTTGAAACTGGCTCATTAGAATAGCTTTACCACTTAAGCAACTGTACAGTTTTTCCCAACCACCTCTGTGGGCAGGGTGGATCGCTTACAATCAAATAAAAACCAACTTTTTTTCCTCATTCTGGGCCTTAACAAGTTTAAGTGTTTGTTCGGACAATCTGATTTTTCTGGCACGGGGGAATTTTTCGGGCATAAGCTTTGGCCTTAAATAGAATGCTTCCGGATCATTAAAAACCATACTACTCAGGGGAACCGGAAACATCTCGCTTTCCATGAATACAGGATTCGGCCTGAAATATGCCTCAGGTTTTTCAGGATCTATCTCAAATGTACGGGGGGGTCTGTGGAAATCATAGTGATTTGCTGATATATGGTCATTTTTAAGGTCCCATGCAAGATGGATTAACATGGAATACCCCCATTTACCTTTATCTTTAAGCTCCATACGGTTTCTTGCTTCTAAAATGGCCACAAGATTATTATTGAGATCATACCGCTCTCTTCTCAATTCCCGATGGGCATACATATCGACCCAAAGGATCAATCTGCTGTGCTCGGGTGCAAAGAAATCACAGTTTGCAGTTGCCTCTATAACATAACATTGTACGCCCCCGTTTTCCGTGTAAGCCGGATAATCATTTCCCATGATTTTAAGACTTCCTGTGTCTTTTTTTATTGCCTGTCCATCCCAATTCCGGATATTGATATCCTTGCGGGCATTCGGGAATCTTACAATATCGTTATTATATAAGATATCAGTACCCAAAAACTTCCATGTATAATACCATGGGATCATCATCGTATCCCCAAAGGTAAAGTCTCTTTCAAAGTACTGATCGCAATACCTTGACTCTCCTTCCGTAACCAGTTTTTTTACTCCGGGATAATAACGCCACTTATCCGAATACTTCTCATGTGTCTTTCCACACCTGTAAACATTTTGCAGGAACTTGGTATATCGGTACAGCGCAGGCTTATGATATCTATCAAGTACCCACATATAAACTTTATTTTCCGGCCAGCTATACAGATAATCTTCAAGTGTATCAGGAGAAAGAGCAGACCAGACCTCTCTTTGACCGGTATAAAAATTCAATCCGCCCCTGTTGTTGATCATCATCCCGCCCATAGGCCCTTCATGTGTCCACCACGGAAAATGCTGACCGACGGTCATCATATAAGCAATTTCCGTGGCCGTGTATGGAGGCGCCAACTTCGCCGCTACATATGCGTATTGACTATGCCTTGGCGTCTTCTCCCATGGAGTTAAATCCATGTTGAATGTTTCTATGTCTTTTTTGGAAAGCTGGCACACGTCTTTCCAGGTGGCATTTCCATTAGCTTCCGGGCAAAGCTCTTCCACATCCCACAAAGACAAGCCAAATGCCGGAAGTGCTTTAAAGAAAACTGATGGAGCTATACCACAGGCGATTGCTGTCCTGATGCTTTTCTTTATGAACTTTCTTCTTGTAATTGATTGTCCACAGGCTTTTTCTTTCATAAGACTGTCTCCTCAGAAAATATTTCTTTTCGTGTTGTCTGATTGGAGCACTAAAATACATAATTCATTTCAAATCTGGCGTTGTCCCACTTGTTAAACTGGCCATATATGTCATTTTGACCGCCATGGTAATCTGTGTAAAGAATTTTAGCCTCCAGATTATCCGAAAACTTCCATGTTATGACGAACTGGTTCTTCATCCCCTGCCAACCATTAAGAGGTCCCCCTGTATAGATAAAAAGGAAATAGGAAGTAATCAAGCGGTCCTCAAGTGACCGCCAGAATTTATTAACAAAGAACACATGGCCCAAAGACCACCTGTTGACACCAAGACTTTCACGCCATCCTGAATAGTAACTCATCATCGGCTGGTAAAAACACCATACCCTTCCCGGTAAAAAAATATCGAATTTCATTGCACCGCTTATTAAATCCGTATTGGTCAAGCCTTTACCTTCTTTGAGGATTCCGTTATAAGGATCCCACTTGTTAAAATCCGTGAAATACTGGTCTGTCTTAAAAACGACCTCAGCCCGATAAGTAAAAGGTATCCGCTGAAAAAATGGAACCCCTTTTATTACATATCCAACATCAATGGCTGAACCTACAAAATGCGCCCTGGTATATTCAGGATCATAAAATGCCTGACCGAGATTATCCTGCCTGATGAAATTTGTTGCGTTGGGAGAAAAGCCGTACATATAGCCCAAACTCCATGTGGCCTGCCCCACCTTGGTATCTAATCTGGCAGCCCACTGATGATTTTTAAACGCCATGCCAGGCTCATCGGCAGAACCCCGATAGCGAGGATCTCTTTCCGGATCAGATCTCAAGGGTGACCACCAGGGAGAACCCGGAAAAGGATTCTTTGTCGGCTCGTAATCCGGTATCCACAGAAACTGTATGCTGCTTTCCCGGAAGCTGTATGTGATATTTGTCATCCAGAGCGGTATTCTCAGTTTGTTATATTGTGAAGCTCTGGTTTCCAGAGAGTCCTTACCATCAAGGTTATTGATGAAGTCCATCCACCTGCCTTCCATTTTTCCCCAGACTACCTGCTGCTTGCCGATTTTCACATATAAGTTGTCCGATTCGATATCCAGGTGAAGCTCTCTCACAATCTCATCACCGGTATGAGAAATATAGGAATCCTTATTGACTTTATCCGCGTAAAGACTCGAATTTTGCCAGTCATATACTGCATCGTACTGGAACCGGAGCTTATTCACTAATTCCACTCCGGGTGAAAACTGATAACGGGGTTCCAATTCCGCCATCCACTGAATCTCCTGAAATCGCCAGTCCTTAGTTACAGTTCCCACCTGTCTGTCACTGTGAACATTGATTGCGGTCCAATTGGAGAAAAAACCGTTTATTTTAAAACGCGGGATTTCGTTGAGCGGTTTTAAGGCATTACCGGCCGGATTAAAATTAGCAATCCAGCGGTCAAAAGCGTTGTAATAATCCTGACCGGTTTGTGCATATACATTGAATGATAAATATAGAACTAAAAAAAACGAAAAAGGAAAAACAATTAATCTTGCACTGGTTGCTTTCATAATAGCCTTTAGTTTTAGATAGTGATCTAAGTGTATAACTTTGAAGTTTGAACCTCAAATGAAATGGGGACAGTTCACGTTTGTTTAAGAAATATCTCCTAAAGCAGTGCGTTGGGATGCAGGAAACATCTTCTTTTACATAGTTTTAATAATTTATACAAAAAGCACCTCATAATTAGCCTTTTCCAAAGGAAGAATTATGGAAACAAGGGTGGAGGGGAAAGCTCTATATAGGTTGCCTCGCGCAAGTTTTTGAGAATTGACCATAGTTGCTTTCTCTCAAGTTTTGATAGCTTGCCCAGAATTTTTGCAAGAACCTCATTTTTCTGTATGCGGCGTAGTTCTTCCCCTTTCTTTGTTATCTTCACATGTACTACTCTTTTCTCTTTTGCGCTCCTGATACGTTTGACCAGACCGCTATCTTCCATCCTGTCCAGCAATTGGTGGATACTACCCGGATCACGAAGAAGTTGCCTCGCGATCTGAATGGGTGCCAGCGGATGATTTGCTTCATCCAGAACATATAAAACAGCGGATTGGATCATTGAAATCCCAACCGGCTTCAATTCTCTTTCCCTGGCTTTTTTCATGCCTTCCATAACCTGTGTCATCAATATAAAAAATTCATATTCTTCATAAAGCGTTATTTCGTCTTGATCCACAGATCCTGAACCGGAGGTAGCATTGCTTTTCATTTTGGCATCTTCAGTGTCGGACATGCCATCCTCCATTGATTTGATCGAGTTAATGTTATTAATAATTATTAAACTAATTGTGATCACAATTGCTATAAAGCAATATATTTAATAATCTCTTAAGTCAACAATATTTATTTATTCATAAAATTGTTGCCAAACTTGAGTTAACTTGCAGCAAGTTTTTTCAAAAATGAAACCATTTCCCATGAAAAGCCTGCCTTACGGCATGGAAGTATTGAGTTGTTTGTAAATATCGGATCTGACGTTAGATCATAACGTGAACATTGGACTGCTTTTTCCCAGAGTGCGGTATGAGGTATAGGAGTATAATAAACAGGAATCGGTGTGATTTTGCTTTCAGCAACCTTTTGCATCGATTCAATTACATTTTTTTCATCCTGATCCGGAAGCCCTGCCATAAGGTAAGCTCCGATCTGATTTTTTGAAAATCCAGCTTCTCTTAAAAATATAAGATTCTGTTTAAACTCATACTCCGAAACCTTATTGTCAAATCTGTCTTTATCAAAAAGAGTTGTCTCAAGTCCAAGCCTTATTGTTTCAAAACCTGCTTTAAACATCAGCTTTGCAGTATTTTCCGATAGCTCTCTTATATGAAGGGCGTTTGGGGTGTGGAAGCGCACTTTTATATCTGATTCTATTATTTCCTCTAGCAAAGGAATCGCATGATTATTAGCATCTAAAAGAAATGCATCATCGTAGAGTGCAAAATCAATTACTTCATATTTTTCGTGCCAGTAAATTATTTCCTCTATTAAAGATTCGGTGCTTCTTAGCATTCGTTTTTTGTTAAGATAACCGGATGCACAGTATGCACATGAAAAAGGACATCCTTTTGAGGAAAGAATTGGAATAAAAGAGATTTTATTTTCAAGATCAAAGGCAGGGTAAGGATAAGAATCAAGCTCTTCCGGATCAAATTTTATACTGCTTGAAAATCCGGTATATTCTTTAACAAGTTCAAGAACAACTTTTTCTCCTTCTCCTGCAATTACTTTATCGGCACCTGAATATTTTAAAGCATGATCATGGCATAAAGATGCATATATGCCTCCTAAAATAACCGGGACGGAAGGGAAAATTTTTCTTATAATGTCTATTGTTTCAAAAACTCCGGGGTACCAGTATGTCATATGAGAAGTAATAAAAACAATATCCGGTTGTTTTAAGGCAAGCAGATCTTTTTTAAACCATTCAGGTAGTATTCCATATCGTGAATAGTTTCTTGGAATATCATCAAGTCCTTTTGGCTTGGAAATATGAGTTTTAAGATAAGAGCCTCTTCCGTCTTGTTTTGAGGAAATAGTTTTATTTAAATCAGGGTGAAATCTGTTCAGGCAGTCAATATATGAAATATTACACCCATGGGTTCTTAATATTGATGCAAGATATAAAAGCCCTAATGGTTTGGCCCAATAATCATAGGCGGCAAAATCGTGTATCCACGGATTTATAAGTAAAATATTGGGGGAATCTGAAACCACAGGGGAAAATTTAGTCAACTTTCATTTTCTGCTGAAAAGTACTGCATGGATGTTTTTTTAAGTTCTTTGCGGCTAAACAACACTGTATAGTTTTTCACACCTGTTGCTTCCGACATTTTACGAATTGTTTTCAGGCAGGATTCTTCGGTTTTAGCATGAACCATGGTATACAGATTATATGGCCATTCCTTATTAGGATTTCGCCGGTAACAATGTGATACCTGTCTGAATGAAGCAAGTTTTTTCCCGACTTGTTCAACAATATCTTCATCAACTTCCCAAGCTGCCATAGCATTTGCTTCAAAGCCTGAATTCTGATGACAAAGAGTTGCTCCGAAACGCCTTATAACCCCTTTTTCTAAAAGCCGATTCAGGGTACTTAATAAAATTTCTTCAGTAATATTTAGCTGTTTTGCTATTTTGGCATATGGCCGTTTTAAAACAGGCATATCACCTTGTATTGAAGCAATAATTTTTTTCTCAAGTTCCGTAAGCATTTTTTATATTAGAAAAAGTTGTATATATATTGTTTGGTATCTATGCATTAGCTTGAATTATTATTCTTTTGATTGGCCATAGTGTTCAAGTAAATTTCCGCTTGAACTAAAAGATATTGTGTTTGGACCGTATAAGATTCCGGCTAATAAAATTTTTCCGTGAAGATTATATTTAATTTGTTTCTTTCTGTATTTTTCTGGGCCGGGTAAAAACGCTTTTATTATCGCCGATATCAGATCAAAAGAGTTCGAGTTAATTTCTAAAGGAACTATTGCTGTTTCGTGAGCCGGAATGGAAATTATTTCATCCGAGACTGCTGAAGCGATATGCTGATCCGCTATTTCAACATCACATTCGATATGTTTTATATTAAACGGTATAAAGTTTGGATTATACACCTCAATTTTAACTCCAAAAACAGCTTCGAAATTTTTTATTTTCTTAACCTGAATACTGTTTATATGAACCTCAGGCTGTTTTAAAAGCTTCCCGCAACCAAAAAGAGTGAGCATTAATAAGAATAAACATAATATTCTAAAGGTCGGTGATTTTAAATATTTTAACATTGTATTTTATAGTTCACAATCAAATAAATATCCCAAATAATACCAGTATTATTATATGTTTTAACAATATAAGTTCTTGTATTATGTTATTGTGTAATGGTCAATATTTTTTATAAATAGAAGATCAAATCATATATTCTCCAATAAATCCGAAATCTCAAATTTTTGTCAGAAACTATCAATAATGTCTATTATCGATATGGGTATTAATCGATATTATCTATTTGACATATAGATAATCAACAATGTAGTCATCATAACCGTTTATCACTTGTATATGCTTAATTCTCCTGAGGATCGGGAAGTATTATTTCAGCACCTGTTCTTTAATATTCCACCCTGATTCAACTTGTTTATAATTTTCAATTTGCTGAGGGTTTTCCATCTGCAAAACGCCATGACTTTTAATTATACAAAATTCAATTACGGATTAAAATATGTTTGCCGGAATAGACATAGGTTCCATCACTGCAAAATGTGTAATTTTGGATGAATCCACGATTTGTTCATATGCTGTTATCCCTACGGATTCAAATCCGAAACTTGCCGGAATAACCGTATATGAAAAAGCACTTGATACGATTGGATGCAGTAGTAAAGAAATCAAGCGAATTGTGGGTACCGGATACGGTCGCGTATCCCTTGATTTCTTTGATCAGACAATAACGGAATTAAGCTGCCAGGCTAAAGGTGTTCGATATTTAAATCCTGCTGTTGAAGGTATCATTGATATAGGTGGCCAGGACAGCAAGGCTATTAAACTTAAACGTGATGGAACAATTTATGATTTTACCATGAACGACCGTTGTGCAGCAGGTACCGGACGCTTTTTAGATGCTATGACAAGAGCTCTTAAAACAGATACGGAATCTTTCAGCAATTATTGTCAGGCTTCCAGAAAGCCATGTTCAATCAACAGCACTTGCGTTGTGTTTGCCGAATCGGAGGTAATTTCTCTTCTTGCTGCAGGAGAAACCAAAGAAGATATAGCGGCAGGGCTTAATGAAAGTATAGCAAGACGTATTGGTACTCTGGCTAAACGTATTGGCCTTGGGTGTAATATTGTATTTGTGGGTGGTGTTGCTAAAAATAACGGTTTGAGATCGTCTTTGGAAAAGTATTTAAAAATTAAATTTACTGCAATTTCAGAAGATCCACAGATTACGGGAGCTCTGGGCGCATCAATAATTGCAAAAGAAGGATTTTCGGGAAGCGATAATAAAATGAGTATAAAAGCACCAAAAATATAAGAAGTGAAGGGAGGTCATTTTTTGAATGATATTTAAATTTTTAAAATTATTAGGACTGGGCTTTTTAGCTTTATGCCTGTTCATGCCTCAGAACGTAAGGGCACAGGAGGATGAAAATTGCCCTGACTGTCCTAAAAAAGAAGATTCTATTGAGGATGAACGTGTTAAGCTGGGAGATGTTTTTGTCCACGCTTTTGGCGGGGGTGCTGTAACATATACTCCTACCAGTACTTTAGTGGATGTGGATAAATATGTAAAAGCAGGCAAAGTAGAAAGAATAGAAGACATACTTATGAACATTGCCGGAATTGATGTGTTGAAAAGTTCCGGAGCTCCTGATGCACAGGCTGTTGTTATGATGAGAGGATTTGATGACAGCCGTTTTATTGTGGCAATGGACGGAAGACCACTAACAGGTTCAACCGGAAAGCAAAACACAACAATAGATTGGTCTGCTTTACCTTTAAGTGATATCGAAAAGATAGAGATTATCAGAGGTGGTGCATCAGCCGCTTATGAAAGTGCAGAAGGCGGTGTCATAAATATCATTACAAAAAAAGGAAGAAAAAGAGACTCTCCGGTTCCGAGACTGACATATACGCAGGATTATTCGGCAAATTCTGATTACACCAATGCAATTTCACATAGTGAAAGAGTCAACGTAGACGGGGGTGTGGGAGGTCTTACCTATTATTTAAATTACGGACACCGCGACGATGAAGCGTATTTGAATAATAATGATTTCTCCGGTGAAGACTATTCGGCCAGGTTTAATTATCAATTCCCCTTTCAAGGAATTTTGTTCTTAAGTTATAAAGGCTCATCCACGGAAACGGGGAACAATGTAGTAAACTGGCCCGGTGTTGCAGGATATGATCCGGATTATCCCAAAGTTCCCGAAGATGCGGATACGATAAGATATAGGGCGATATCCTATGATTATCCTGGTAAAAATTACAAGGAAAGATCCGTAAAGCACATGGATGTGGCTTTTGAACAGCCGATAAAGGATACAAAGTTAAAAATATACTACTACAATACTCAAAATTATGAGAAACTTTACTATTTTACATCTACAGGTGTTCCCACGACATATGGCGGTGATGAGATAACCGAAAGACATGTCGGAGGGGGCATCAAATGGTCTTTGTATCCTTTTAAAAATAATTCACTCACACTCGGGTATAATTTTAAAAGAACTGAAGCCAAGGAATTACATGATATTTTTAGAATCCATGCGGGATATTTTGAAGACTTGTGGAATATTTCCGATAAATGGATGATGAAAACCGGCCTGCGTGTTTCAAAGGCAAGACAGCAAACTTATCCTTTTAAGCTTTCCGATGAAGCGGCTTCTTCAAGGCATTTATACAATGACTGGTTCATCTTACCAAAATTTGCCTTAACATATAATTTCAATCCGGAAACCAATGTATATGTATCCGTTGCCAAGGACTATGACACTCCGGGGTGCTGAGATGGCTCTGCTATGTCTGCCGGCGGCAAACAAAAAAAACTTGAATATGAAACAACATGGCAATATGAAACCGGAATTTATCATCGTTTTACAGAAGGTATCGATAACAGATTTGTAGTTTATTATACTGATATCACAGATTACGTTACAATAAACAGAGCTGATGTAATTCATAACAGCACATGGAGTGGATGGAATATCGATACCGTAAGGTTCTGGGGAATTGAATATGAATTTAACATAAATTATAAAAAAATGACTGCTTTTGGAAACTATACATATGTTGATAACGAAGTTAAAGAAGATGATCCCACAAAATTGGTAGACTTTTTAGTGGAATTACCACCCAAGCATAAGATTAATCTTAGTTTAAGATATCATCTTAGCGGTTCTGTACAACTTTCCTGGGATCAGCGTTACGTTGGCAAGAGATACAGTGAAGCAGGATATACTCTTAGTGAATATACAACATCGGATATCGGTGTGCAGTATTCATTTTATAAGAACAAAGCAAAGCTAAACGCTTATATTAATAATTTGTTCGGGGAAAACTACGAGCAAACATACGGTTATCCCATGAAACGCCAAATTTATGGTTTAACATTTAAATATACATTCTTTTAATTTTTTATGAAAAAACGAACCGTTAGTATTTTGAAATTAACATTTATCTATATTGTAAGCATCGGTTTTGTATTGATTCTGCTGCCGTATTCAAATGGTATTCTTCATGCGAAAGAGGAAGTCATCAAATTTGACACGAACAAGGACGGGAAAATTGATCAGTTAGTCTATCTGGATGCAGGTGGAAAAGTATTTAAGGTAGAAAATGACGGCAATGCCGATGGAATAATGGACAGGTTCCAGTATTATGAAAATGGCAAACCAGTGCGTGTTGAAAGGGATCTTGATTTTAATCAAAAGATCGACTGCCGGGATTTTATCAAAGATGGTAAAAGAGTCAGGCAGGAAAAGGACAGCACAGGCAATGGCAATGCCGATCAGATTATATACTTTGACAAGAAAGAAAATCCTTTAAAGATTGAAAAGGATTCAACAGGCGACGCTTATTTCGATACTATTATCTATTTTGATAAGGGAGTAATTGCAAGTTCAACAAAAGATACCAAAGCAGATGGAAAAATAAATGTCTGGGAAACATATCAAAACGGAAAGCGTTTTGAAAGAAAAGAAGATATGGACAGTGATCGGCTGGTTGAAAAAGTTATATTGTTTGATGGTGAAGGTCTTGTAAAAGAAATCAGGATGGATTCGGACAAAAGCGGTAATATGGATACTTTCCGGTTTTTTGAAAAAGGAGATATCGTTTTACAGAAAAAGGACATGGATTATGACGGCTGGTTTGAAACCGTAATTATTTTTAAAAACGGAAAAATATATGAAGAACAAAAAGATTCAAACAATGACAAGGTATTTGATATAACACTCAAGTTTAAAAACGAAAAGCCTTTTTACCAGGAAAAAGACACTGATTTTGATAAAACAGCGGACTTCTTCTGTGATTTCGATTCAAACGGACTTCCGGCAGTAATCAGGGAAGACAGCAGATATACAGGAAAAATAGATCGAACAAGATATTTTGAAAAGGGCGAGATAAGTAAAATGGAATATGATTCACAAGGAGATGGATTCATAGATCAGATTACCTTTTTTAAAGACAGTAAACCGAGTTTGCAGACACTTGATGAAAATAAAGACTCAAAGCCTGATATAAAGATTTTTTTCAACAAAAAGGGAGAAAAACAAAAGGTTGAAAGTGATACGGATTATAACGGCAAACCTGATACATGGCAGTACTACGAAAATGAAAAAATCGTAAGACTGGAAAAAGATGAAAATGAAAACGGGGCGGTTGATCATAAACTGTATTTTGACAAAAACGAAAACAGAATAAAACTGCTTACGGATCAGGATCACAATGGCAGATTCGAAACCACCCAATGGTTTAACCGTAAAAGTTGGGATGTGGTTATAGAAACGGATATCGATGGAGATAAAAACACCGATACCCGTCATTTTTACAAGGATGGTATTTTAAGAGTAAAAGAAATCGATGAAAACGCCGACGGGAAACCGGATCTTGTTGAATATTACGACAAAGACAAAAAGCTTGTAAAGAGTAAGGAAGATGTCGGGTACACCGGTATCTTAAATACTATCTGGTATTATGACGGCAAACAGCAGGCAGTTCGCGCCGAAAAGGATGTTGACGGAGACGGCAGGATTGATACCTGGTTTTACTATGACAAGGATCGTGTAACAAGAGTTGAGGAAGATTCAAACCATGACGGCAAACCGGACATCTGGGAAGAATATGATGAATCCGAAGCAATAGTAAAAAAATCAAAGGATCTGGATTATGACGGAATTGCGGATGTTATTGAAGACAAAAGTAATTGTGAGAATAAGTCAGATAAATAAAAAATATAATAAATAACGGGGGTGTATCGATATGCTCGAATTCTTTTCGAAGGGCGGTATATGCATGTGGCCGATTCTTCTGTGTTCGGTTATATCATTGGCTATTTTTATAGAACGTCTTATACGGATTGGCAAGATGCGTAAGCGCGGACAGGGGCTTGAGTATAAGGTGGCTGAGAAACTGAAAAACAGGGATGATCAAGATGCTTTTGCAATTGCAGGTCAGAGCAATTCACCTATTGGACGGGTGTTGGTAAAAGCCCTGGAAGTAAAAGACCAGGACAGGGAAACCATTGAGACCGTTATTGTCCATGCGACCGACGAAGAGGTTCAGGGTCTTTCGCGATATCTTCAGGCTCTTGCGACAATGGGAAACATAGTACCTATGATGGGGCTTTTAGGTACGGTTATGGGTATGATCAAGGCATTTATGGTTATCCAGGAAATGGGAGGCAAGGTCAATTCTTCAGTTCTTGCAGGAGGTATCTGGGAGGCTATGCTGACAACAGCATTCGGTCTTGCGGTAGCTCTTCCCATTGTTGTTGCTCACAGCTATCTGCTGTCAATGGTAAACGGCTATGAGTCCAGAATTCAGCAGGGAAGTGTTTTGTTTTTAAAAACCATATCATCTCTTAGAAACAAAGCTTAAAAGGATTGCTTTATGATTAAAAGCCGTAAAAAGAGGGCAATTTATGAAGTGCAGATGCCGCTTACCTCGCTTATTGATATTATTTTCATGCTGCTTATTTATTTTCTTTTAACCACAAATTTCATGGTGGATGAAGGAATAAAGATCAAGCTTCCCCAGGCAAAAGCATCAAAGCCCCAGGTGGAGGAATCCATCACAATATTTGTTGATAAAGACGGCAGAACATATCTTAACGAACAGGAAGTCGCGATAGGCGAACTTTTCAAGAAGGTTAAGGAAATGGTCGGAAACGATAAGGATAAACTGGTAGTGGTCAGATCCGACAGGGGAGTAATACTTAACAAGGTGGTCAAGGTCATGGATGTTGCCAAAGCTGCCGGAGCCGGCAGGCTTTGCCTTGCTACGGAAAAGGATTTGTAATTGTAATGGAAACTACATGGGAAACAAATATTATTGGTGACCGTTACGAAAGAAAAGGAAATACAAACTGGCTGCTAAGAGGACTGATTGGAATTTCTCTTGGAATCCATATAATAGCGGCTTTACATGTTTCAGGGCTATATAAGTCAAGCATGATATCATTTATAGAGTTAACTATGGAAGATATTTCAAAGTCTGTTTCAAGAGAGATTCCAAGACCCCGTCACAAACCGAAACCTGTTTCCGTCCCGAAAGAAATTCAAAAGCTCAAAATACAAACAAGGATTATGCCCAGCTTCAAACCTATCAAAATAGACAACATAAATAATAACTATTCAAGCAAAATGACCGAACAGATCAGTGCTTCCGGAATTTTAAAAGGCTCTGCTTTGGATCTTGCCGCCCTTGATCCGGGAGTATCAGACGGATTAAAGGATGTAATAACGAAAAAAGATTATTTTGATCTTGTTCAGCTCAGGATAGAAAGTAAAAAAGAATATCCTAGAATTGCAAAGATGAATCGGATAGAGGGCCGGTCAACAGTGGAATTTGTTGTCGGACTTGACGGCAGTATATCCGGACTATCGATTGTAGGAACATCAAGAGACAGAACTTTAGACAATGCCGTTATTGAAGCCGTAAAAAAAGCATCACCTTTTCCAAGACCTCCTTTAAGACTTTTCAGAGGACCCATTCCGATTGAAATTACAGTAGTGTTTGAAATAACATAACAGGAGACCTGATGAAGGAATTCAAGGTTAATGATACTATTCAGGAAGTAAGAACAAATCTGGCCTTAGAGCTTGAAATGGCGAAAGATGAGGGAAGAAAAGTTATAGGTTCAATGTGTTCTTATTTTCCAAAGGAACTTGTATGGGCAGCCGATGCCATATCGGTTGGACTTTGCGGAACTACTGAAGAGCCGATTGCAGCAGCAGAAGAAGTGCTGCCTGCTGACTTATGCCCTATGGTTAAAGCAACTTACGGTCGTGCTGTTTCAAACACCTGTCCAATATTTCCGCTTACCGATTGTATTGTGGGTGAAACAACATGCGATGGCAGAAAAAAAATGTATGAACTGCTTGCATGGGAAAAGCCCATGCACATTATGGAACTCCCTCAGATGTCTGAAGAAAATGAAGCTCTTGTCCACTGGATAGCGGAGGTTAAAAAGCTTAAAGTATTTATTGAAAAGCAACTTGGGGTAAAAATAACAGACGAAAAATTGAAACAGGCCATCAAAGATGTAAATGAAGAACGCAGGCTTTTAGTTGAAATTCATAAATGCCGTAAGTCACATCCAGTGCCGGTTATGGGTGTTGACCTTGTTGGATTAACCACCAAATTCGCCTATACGGTTGATCGCAAACCTTATAGAGAAAAACTTGGTAATCTTCTCGAAGGGCTAAAAACAAAAATACATAATAATGAATATGCCTGTTCTGCGGATAGGCCAAGAATCCTCTGGACTGGTTTGGGAAACAGCCTGGGATGCGATAAGGTGCTTAAACTGGTGGAGGAATGCGGAGGGGTTGTCGTCTGTCAGGAAGGTTGTGGCGGAATTACACGCATGGAAGATATGGTTGATGAAAACAAAGATCCTATTGAAGCGATTGCCCAAAGATATCTAAGAGTAACTTGTTCCTGTATGACGCCGAATAATACAAGGTTTAAAGATATCGACAGGCTTATAACGGAATATAATATACAAGGTGTTATAGATCTTACATGGCAGTTTTGCCATACTTTTAATATCGAATCTTACAGGGTAAAAGAAGTTGTTAAAGGAAAACACGGCCTTCCTTTTCTGCATATTGTAACGGATTTTTCGCAGTCCGATATCGGACAGCTCAGAGTACGCATTGAAGGTTTTCTGGAGCAGATTTCAATGGGAAATCAGCATGTGTCTCATTGAGGCGGAAGAACTTACAAAAGTATATTCGGATGGAAAAAGCAAGAATGTAATTGCAATCGAAGACTTTAATCTTAAAGTTGAAGAACGTGAATTTACCAGCATAGTCGGTCCTAGCGGATGCGGAAAATCAACTTTTCTGTTATTAGTTGCAGGGTTGGAAAAAACTACGGCAGGTAAGTTATATATCAAAGGCCAACCGGTAAACGGCCCTGATCCACAAAGATCCATTGTCTTTCAGGAATATCTTCTTTTCCCATGGAAAACCGTCAGAGGTAATGTTGAGTTCGGTCTGGAACTTAAAAGAATACCGAAAAACAAACGCCGGGAAATTGCTTCGGTCTATATTGAACTCGTAGGCCTGGAGGGTTTTGAAGACCGCTATCCTCACGAGTTGAGCGGAGGCATGAAACAGCGGGTAGCAATTGCAAGGGCGCTTGTAAATAAGCCCAAGGTGATTTTGCTTGACGAACCATTTGGATCATTGGATGCACTTACCCGTGAAGGCCTTCAGACAGAGCTTTTGCGAATATGGCATGAGGCAAAATGCACAGTACTTTTTGTAACCCATAGCATAAGCGAGGCGGTTTATTTGTCTGATAAAGTTGCAATTATGACCAAGCGGCCAGGAAAGATTAAAGAATTGATTAAAATTGATCTTCCCAGACCACGCACCAGGGATATGTTTGTTTCGCCTGAGTTTAGAGAATATGAAAGATATCTTAAAGAACTTGTATGGGAAGAATTTCAAGAAGGCAACGATGAGGTTTAAATACAGAAAAATCATCTCTCCCATATGTGTGCTTGCAATATGGGAAATCATCGGCCGTTTTATCTGGGTGGATCCTTTCTTTTTCCCGCCTCCGTCCGCAATGCTTAAGGAATTGTATGCAATGATAATTACCGGTGAGGTATTTCCGCACATTGCTATCAGTATTGCCCGTGCATTTAGCGGATACATTCTCGCAGCAATTGCAGGTCTGACTATAGGACTTCTTGTAGCATGGTCAACAGTTGTCGAAGATATTATCGATCCGCTTATAGAATTGATCAGACCGATTTCCACCTTTGCGTTGGTGCCTGTTATGTTTATCTGGTTCGGTATAGGAAACGGCTCTAAAGTGGCGATTATTTTTAAAGCATGTTTTTTTCCTATAGTCTTAAATACAATTGCAGGAATCAAAGGTGTAGATAAAAAACTCATTCAGGCTGCGCGTTCACTTGGTGCAAATGGTTTTCAGTTATGGATTAAAGTACTTATACCGGCAGCCCTTCCCATGATTGTTACCGGTATGAGGATTTCGACCGCCATGTCAATGCTCGCAATTGTAGGAGTGGAAATGCTTGCTGCCGATTCCGGAATAGGCTTTCTAGTTATAGATGCACAACGAACATTTGCCACAGCGAGAATGTTTGCAGGAATTATCGTTATTTCATCTATAGGGTTTAGTATGGACCGCATTGCCCGAATTATCCAGAACAGGGTACTGACATGGCATACCGAAACCTCTTTATCCGGGGGAATGGCATAAAAAAATAGAGTTTATAAGGAATCAGAATGTATTTTAAAAAAATTACAATTATGATCATATCCGTTACTGCAATTGTATTACTCAATTCATATCCCTGCCTTGCCAAAGACTTTCCGCTGGGCGGCATGAAGGTCACTTACGGAAGAAGTATAGACGATCTTCCGCTTTACGTGGGAATTGAAGAGGGGTTTTGGGAAAAAGAAGGACTCAAAGTCGAGCTTGTAAGACTTGTAGGTGAACAAAACATTATCGCTTCAGCGCTTCATGGCGACATAAATGCCGGTCATATTGCACCTGCATCATTTTTTTATGCCGCATACAGAAAAATTCCCATAAAGATCGTTGCATGGCTCGGCAGGGCGCATAATGGCACAAGATGCGGTCTTCATGCGGATGCAACAAACGTTGAAATACAAAAAATTACTGATCTACAAGGTAAAAGGATTGCAACCAGCGGAGACGTAAGCGCTAAGATGATTCTTCGCGAAACCTTGATAAAAGCCGGGTTAAGCTTTGATGATATTCATGAAATCAAAGGAATTAAGCTCGATGAGGCCATGAAGCATGAAGCTGCCTTAAGGTCAAAAGGCGTTGATGTAATAATCGCCTGAGATCCGACAGCGACCATGCTGGAGATGCATGGTGCGAGTCGGCTGCTTTTTTCATTCAATGATGCAATCCCAGGATATGTATTTTCAGGATTGTTTTTTACGGATGAGTATCTTCGTGAAAACCCGGAAAAAGCAAAAGCCTTTTTACGGGGCCTTGTCAGGTCATTTGATTATATAAAAAACAATGAAAAAGAAGCAAGACGCTGGATACCGAAATATTGCGGAGTTGAAATGAAAGTGGCCATGCGCTCTGCCCTGAGGCATTTTGAAGACGGAAGGGAACCTATTAAACAGTTATACAAACAGCAGGACATCATGATTGAAAACGGCCATCTTCCGGGAAGAATTCCCATAGAAGATTTTATCGATTACAGTTATCTGCCAGATAAAAATTGATTTTAAAATTGGGAGAAGAAATAAATTTATTACGGAGGTCAAGACTATGAAAAAAAGAATCTTCATAGGTGAAGAAACAGCTAAGGGATATACAAGGAGGGAGTTTCTTAAATATTTGGAGCTTGCAGGAATCAGTGTAACAATAGGCGGTGCAGGCTTTTTCGCAGGATGCAGTAATAAAGTTGATTCTCTTGCCGGGGCTAAGGAATTCATCACAAGATGCGGTCTTTGCGGATCTGATTGCGGCATGAAGACATATATCAAAAATGATCGGATTGTTGCAGTTGTACCAAACAAGGATGATCCCAACAGCAAAGGGTTTATGTGCGATATGGGGCTTGCAAATGTTGAACAAACATATTCTCCGGATAGAATTCTTAATCCAGGAAAGCGGGTCGGCGATAAATGGGTGGATATTTCGTGGGATGAAGCATTAAATATTATTTCGGAAAAACTGTCAAAACTTAAAATTGATTATGGCCCCCAATCAACAGTCTGCCATTATGGAGTTACCGAGGTAAGAGCACCTTTTTACAGGCAGTTATTCAGGCGGTTTTCGAATGTTTACGGAACTCCAAATTTTACCGGCTGTGGAAGCCAGTGCGCAGTTTCAACTATGATGGCAAAAAAATACAGCATAGGTTCTGTTCACCCTGATTATGAAAATACTAAATGCATGGTTCAATGGGGAAGCAATCCGTCATCTTCAAGCCTTCTTGAATGGTTTAGTAAAGTACTGCCTGCCAGGGAAAGAGGTGCAAAACTTATCTGCATTGATCCAAGAGCAAATCCCATGACTCAAATGGCAGATATTCATCTTAAGCCGCGTCCCGGAACAGACGGGGTGCTTGCTCTGGCAATGACAAATATAATTTTAGGAAATAATCTTTATCACACGGATATTGCAGAAAAATACGGTGTCGGGTTTTCTGAATATGAAGAGCTTGTTAAAAAATATAAACCTGAGCTGGCAGAAACTATAACGGGGATTCCGGCAAAGGATATTATAAATGCAACAATGATGTATGCCGAAAATTCGCCTGCGTGTATTGAAACAGGCAATGCATTGGAACTTCATATAAACGGAGTGCAGACAATCAGGTCTGTTATGTTGATACAAGCTTTATGCGGAAATGTGAATGTAAAGGGAGGTATGATTTCTTCCGGAGAAAAAGTCAGGCTTACAGATATGGAATTAGATGATTATAAGCCATTCACATCCAAAGGATATTCTGCCGACCGGTATCCCGTTTTGTGGCAGTCAAGAAAAATGGTAACCGCAAATCTTCTTCCGGATACCGTTTTGACGGGTAAACCATATCCTGTTAAGGCGCTTATGGTTATTGGAGGTAATCCGATTGTAACAGGCCCCAACTCTTCACATCAGAGAAAAGCCTATAAGAAAATGGATTTGGTAGTTGTATATGATCTATTTATGACAGAGACTGCGAAAATGGCCGATATATTTCTGCCTGCAACATCATGTCTTGAAAGAGACAATATCAAGATAAGGGATAGGATTTATATCAGTCCAAAGGTTATACCCGAACAGGGAAATGCCTGGCCGGAGTGGAAGCTCTGGTTTGAGCTTGCAAAGAAGATGGGCTATGAAAAAGAATTTCCATGGGCGACCCTGGATGAAGCAATAGATGAACACCTTTCTCCCATCAATATTACCGCTGCGGATCTGAGGGAAAATTTTAATGGTATTGATCATCCTTTAAAGTCGGGGAACATGAAAGAACTGGAGGAAAAAATAAAGACTCCATCCGGGAAAATTGAATTTCATTCACAAACATTGGCAGATGCCGGATATAACCCGTTGCCGGACTATGTTGAACCGTACGAAGGACCTGCCGACAAAAAACTGCTTGCAAAATATCCGCTTCTCATGACCTCCGGCATACGGATACCATACTATATTCATTCCCAGTTTAGAAATCTTGCTTCGCTTAAAGCAAAATCACCAGGTCCTGTGATTGAGATGAATCCGGCCGATGCTTCATCTCTTGGAATATCCGAAGGAAATAATGTATCAATAAGCTCTCTTAGAGGCAGCATCCAGGCAAAGGCACAACTTAATAAAAGCCTGAAATCCGGAATAGTAGCCATGTCTCATGGATGGTCAAAAAGTAATGTAAACGAATTGACAGACGATTCGGCTCAATCTCTGGACCCGATAAGCTCTTTTCCGGGGTATAGAGGATTTTTGTGTAAAGTTGAAAAAGTATAGATTGAAACATCACAAGGCAGATGAATTTAAAATAACAAGAAGGACCTTTTTGAAAAATACCGGTATGTTGGCTACCACAGTATCTTTTCCGATATTAAGAAGTAAAGAAGATGTCTTAAGGCCGCCTGGTGCCGCATCTGATTTTCTTTCAAAATGTATCAGATGCGGCAAATGTGTCGAAGCATGTCCTTATGACAGTATTCGTTTATTAGGGGCCGATTCCGGTCTTAATATTTATACACCATATATAGATCCTGTAAAAACCCCCTGTTATTTATGCCGGACAACAGGGACAGACGGAAAATCAAAGCCTCTTGGAAAATACTTGCGCTGTGGAAAAGCATGCCCGACAGGAGCACTAAAACCAATACTCAACGATATAGAAGTTTTATCAAAGCTTCCAAAAGAAATGAAAATCGGGACAGCAAATCTTAACAGGAAGCTTTGTGTGGCATGGCAGTTTAGTTTTTGCGGAGAATGTTATTTCAATTGCCCGCTTAAAGACAGAGCACTTCTTTCAAGGCCGCCTGATGAAGAAGTATCAAGAAGCGGCATATCGCCTTATGTTAATCAAAAAGCCTGTATCGGATGTGGCCGGTGTGTTTTTGTCTGTCCGGTAAGAAAATTCAATGCAAAATTTATAAACGAAACTAATGTGCCGGATTATTTTCAGCTAAGATACGGTGCTCTTGTGGAAAGAATTATTGCACAAAATAGAGATAATGCACAATTGCCGGCAATTAGAGTATTAAAAAACAAGTCGGACAGATGAAGAGAAGTGAGAAGAAAAATCTTAAAATACTTCCATTAAGACGTATATCTCAGATAAGTATAATTCTCCTTATCATTGCCGTGCCCTTATACTCACAAAATCCGTATAACGGGTCACCCTCATTAATTGTAAAGGGTCAATTGCCGCCCCCTGCCATTTCGAAAGTATCCGGTGATACATGGAGTTTTTCAATAGGAAATTTTAGCATTATTCATCCTACAGCTTTTTTTGATTTTGTGTTTTCAGCAAAATCCGTTTCTTCTTCCATGCTCATCGCTGTTTTAATTCCTTTATTAATTACATTACTTTTTGGCAGGGTGTTTTGTTCATGGCTTTGCCCGATCGGTTTTATACTGGAACTTACAACAAAAATTAATGCGTTTTTGAAAAAAAAAGGTCTTACAAGAGAGATACGCATAAAAAACTTTCGTTTTGTAATTCTTGCTACATCTTTGATTACAGCTTTTTTGTTTGGATTTCCCGTAATATCAATCTTTGATCCTTCCCATCTTCTTGGCAGGGAATTTTCCATGATATTTACCCATCAGGAAGTAAGTGTTGCCGGTCTTATATTTTTGCTTGCTATACTTGTATTTGAAATTTTATTTGTATCCCGCGCCTGGTGCAGGTATTTTTGTCCGTCCGGGGCATGTCTGTCTCTAATTGGAGTTAATCGAATTTATAAAATCAGAACAGATCAAAAAGAATGTGTAAGTTGCAACCTATGCAGATCGGTGTGTCCTTATAATCTGGAGCCGGACAAGATAGTAAACTACACAACTTTGCAGAGTGCAGTTTGTGATAACTGCGGTTTGTGCAGGGATTCATGCCCGAAAGGAGCAATATCTTATAACCTTTGTTTTGATAAATAGTTTTCAAATGTGATGCAAGCCCTTTTTAGATATTGCGTTTACTTGCTAAGTCCAAATTTCGGTTCTAAATTTATCAATCTTATTTATTGACTGTATAAAAAAGCTTGATTGATTATATTTAGTTTTTTTTGTACGCTGCAATGATAAAAATTAAGAACAATACAGCAGAGGGAGTTTTTACAAAGGCGTATTTTAAAAGGAGGAATCATGTTAATTATTACAGAAGCAGCTAAAAAGGAACTAAAAGCTTTTTTCAAAGATAAAGGAATGGAAATACAACCTGTCAGGATATTTCTTAACCAGAGCGGATGTTGCGGCCCGCGGATGGCAATGGGGCTTGACGAAAAAAAAGATAGTGATAAACTTTTTAAAGTTGACGGAATCCAGTACGTAATTGATAGAGAACTACTGAAAAAGGCTCAGCCTATCAATGTGGATTATGGATTAACCGGGTTTATTGTTTCATCCAATCTTAAATTTGATAGCGGATGCTCAAGTTGCGATTCCGGGGGCGGTTCGTGCTGCTAAACAGAATTGATTGATAACAAGTGACATGTAAGGAGGAGCTATGAAATTAAAATCATTATTAGTTTTATTTTTCATCCTGTTTTTTACTATGTTCGTTTTAGCAAAAGCCGAAGAAATACAAGCTGTTACCAATGCTTCTTTAGCGCCTTCTGCCGTTTTGGAAGATAATGGTTTCAGATTTGATCGTGTGCTTGAAAGCGCTGTGGTTACACATGATTTTATTATAAAAAACACGGGCAATGCTCCTTTATCTATAAACAAAGTAAAAACAAGCTGCGGATGTACGACTGTGGATTATACCAGGCAGATACTTCCGGGCGCCGAAGGGAAGATCTCAATAAGAGTTAATACAGCAGGGTATGCGGGCAGAAATTTCAAAAAAAGTATAATAGTATATACAGATGATCCGAAACACCAAATAATAAATCTGTTTATTAAAGGAGAAGTTGAAGCATTTGCCCTTATTGCACCGAAGATTGTATTTTTAAGTGGTAATTCAGACAGAACGATTCAATCCCGGATTACTATTACACCCTTGGAAAAATACCCGTTTAATATCGTAGAATCTTATGCGGTCAATCTTGATAAAAAAATTGTATTTGCACTGAACAAAAAGGAAGACAAATATTTTTTAACAGTAAAGAACATTGAAGAAAAGACTGGAAAATACCAGGGTAGTATTTATCTTAAGACCGATAATAAGTTGAGAGATGAAATTGTTATTAATGTAATAGGTATAATAAGATAAAACGGTGCAGAATTCAACATATGTGAGGCCATCGTATGGTGAAAATGATGACAGGAGATCCTCTCCTTAATGTTTAAGACAGATGGTCTCAAAGTCCATATGCTGCTTTAAGATCATGGTACCGCCGCCTTCCGATACAATCTTTTCTACAGCGGCAGTGTTACGGATTCTGGCCCCTGCAATGTGGGTTACCGGTGTATCAGCGAAAATCTTCGGGTGCATGAACGATGAAGGTCCCAGAATTATTGCGGCACGCGGATTTCCGAGACCTGACAGGAGCTCATCTATAGTGCCTGTAATTATGGATGTGGCCGTTATTATGGCAACACTGCATGCGGCAAGTGCGGCTCGACCTTTCTCAGGAGATATTGTATCAATCCTGTTGCTATCCAGTTCTAAAATATCAAGGCGGCAACCGGTCCGGCGAATTACAGGCACAAGGGGGCCGAAAAACCCCACCATGACCACATGGTCAGATGCCTGGATATTGGCAAGTTCCAGAATGTCAACCGAAGTGGTTTCAGGATGCGGGAGTCCTGCTGCAAGGGCGTTGGCCGTTGCAAGGCCAAGTGTTCTGGAAAGAGGATTATGCGAGTTTGCAAGCATCTCAAGAAGTTCTACGGCTGTTCTTCCGGCAAGAGTTCCAGCCTTTGCCTCGTGAGTACAACCTCCTGAATTGCTTCTGGCTGTCCAAGCAATCCCAATATTTCCATTATCAAGCCTTACACTTGTATATCCCAGCCCAATACGTGCATCGGCAACAATAAGACCTTGTGAAACGGGTTTCAGGTAATCAATTATCTTTTCTTGAATTGTTTTATGCATGAAATATTCCTTGTGATATGTAAAGCAGTTGCGATTATTTCACCATGTCTATTTGATATATATGCGGATAGAGAAGTTTAACAACACATTTTTGAATTACAATGGCGGAAGACAATTCAATATCCTTTCAGCATCCTGATCAGTTATTGTTTTATCGTATATTTCGGAGTAAAATGTTTTCATTTCTTTTATCATATTCCAATCTTTGAATAAATCAGGATGAAATATTTTTGCCATGTAAATCATGAGAAGTACACCTTCGTTGCTTGCGTGATCCCATGTATAAACTCCTCTGGGAATGCGATAAACTCTTCCGTTCTTAACGGCTTTCATGTTTGCCCAGTCCGGATCATTCTTTACTATATCCGGAGAATCAACATAGCCGCTTAGAAGAATAATATCAGGATTCCACGACAATATCTGCTGCATGGTAGCATTTGCATGGTTGTCAGTTAATGCCTGCGGCAAATAATTACCACCGGAAACTTCAGTATTCCAGTGCATTACACTGCCCATTCCCTGGCTTTTTAACATGTCATTGCGCAGACCGCCGTAATAAACCGCAGGCCGGTGTTTCTTGTCTGTTTTTGATGTTACTGCAAGAATCAGTTTAACTTTTTCATCAAAATATTTATTATATCTATCTGCTTTTGCTTTCGCATCCGGTCCCAGAAGATCGCCGAACAAGCTTACCTGCCTTTTAAAATTTTCCATATATTCATCAATGTTCATGGGCCTTGTTTCGGCGGAAAATGCACATACCGTCTTTAAACCTGCTGCACTATACTGGTCTCCTTTGGTCATCCCCGGCGTATAGAGTACAAGATCAATGTTCATAGCCAACATTTGTTCCGGACTAACGCTCTTATTGTTTTGAGCGTTCTTTATTTCCGGAAAAAGTTTGTAAGCCCATAAAGATTGTTCCGCCATCAGGCTTATAGAACTTCCCTTACCGAGTGTCATAATCTTTTCCGGAGAAACACAATGCATGCATGCGATTCTTCTTGGGCTTACAGGCACTTCAACCCTGTTGTCGCACATATCGGTTATTATCTTATAATCTTGTGCATAAACCGTGGCATAAAATACCAGTGATATTAAAACCGATAGAAATACAATAATTTTCTTTCTCATTTTCCACCTTCCATTTATTATTTTAATTACGGATAAATTATCTGATTCATATCATTTTTTGATACATCCACGCCAAGAAACAGCCTGAAAAACTGTTGACTTTCCTTTATCATATCCGGCTTGTAATGATCCGGATAAAGAAGATTCGCAAGCCATTTGGCTCCTAAAAACCGCATGAAAGAAGGCGGCCGGTCAAACCAGTTAAACGGCTCACGAGGAATTAGATAGACTCTTTTATCTTTTATCGCCTTAATGCTTTTCCATCGTGGATCAGAAAAGACGCTCCGGTAAAAGGCAGGTTCAATTGCAAGTATGACTTCAGGATTGTAAAGCATTACCTGTTCCATACTGACTTTTTCCATTCCATAGAGGCTTCGCATTAAACAGCGATGGACGTTTCTCCCGCCGACAAGATTGATAAGTTCGGCGTGCAATGACGAGTCGCATTCGGTACTAAGCCCATCAATACCTTCTGCATAGTAAACGGAAACTCTTTGCTTCTGTGGTATGGACCGGGATAGGATCGATATCTCCGCTAGTGTTGAACGTGCGTAAGCTGCCAGTTTCTTTGCGCGTGTTTCGCGACCAAGGACTTTGCCAAGATAAAGCATAGCCTCCGGATAGTCGGAAAGGCTGTTAAGTGTGACATAAATCACCGGTATAGGTATTGTCCTCATGGTATCATCAACGATGCTGCTCATTGCGGCATTATGTTTGAATATCACAATAATATCCGGTTTTGTTTTAAGAATCATTTCGATGTTTGGTGTGTTTGCCTGACCGAACCATCCGCCAAGGACAGGCAGTTCCTGCATGATTTTGTTCAGATACTTTTTCTGTATCTTCTGTACCGGAAAATTGATACCTGTCAACATTTCAGGATCAATGGCATACAATAGGTTGGTTACCGGCGGTGAAGTGCTGTAAACCTTTTGCGGGCGGTCGGGAATTAAAAATATTCTTCCAAACATATCCGTAATTTGTTGAGCATTTGCGGAAGCAACACAGCTCAAATCAAGAAGCAGCCATGTTAAAACCATAATCAGGATTCTAAGCTTTGTATCATCGTATTTGAGCTTTTTGCGTATCATATTTTCTCTTCTTGCCGGTAGCGCCTGCATATCGAACGGGGGGCACAGAACCTGAGAGAACCGTTAACTCTCATCACATCTATTTTTGCGTTGTAAAGATGAAAGAGGTTTTCGCTGTTGACGATATCGTTGCATTTTCCATCGGCGACAATACCGCCGCTTTTTATCATGATAGCCCTGTCGGCCACCCATAGAGCGTGTTCCGGTGAATGAGTCGATTTAACAAAAGTATAACCGGAACCGGAGAGATTGATGATCTGCTCCAGGAGACGCAACTGGTTTCCATAATCAAGACCGCTTGCAGGCTCATCCATTATTATAGTTTTCGCTCCCTGGGCAATAGCGCGGGCAATGATTGCAAGCTGCCTCTCTCCCCCTGAAAGTTCGGTATATGGGCGCATGGCAAGATGCGATATTGAAAGTCTTTCCATAGCGTCCTTGGCGATTTTAATATCCTCATTTGAATAACGGTAAAAAAAAGTTTTATGAGGTATCCTTCCCATAAGAACAATATCAGTAACTGAGTATGGAAAAGAACTTCTGTGGGTTTGCGGAACATAAGCGATTTTTCTGGCGATTGTTTTTGAGCTGAGACGGGTAATATCTGTTCCGTTAATAAATACACTGCCCCGTGCAGGGTGCAATAAACCAAGGATGATCTTGATCAGAGTACTTTTTCCGCACCCGTTAGGCCCCAGCAATGTTACAATCTCTCCGGCTCTGATATGAAAGTTGATATCTTCAAGAACCGGTTTTCCGTTGTATCCGAAAAAAACACCTTTGACGGCTATATGTGAATTCAATTCCATCCACGTCTCGCTTTTTTCAGGATTACGGCAAAAAAAGGTATACCTATAAGTGATGTGCTGATGCCTATCGGAATTTCCACATTAAAGAGCATCCGAGAAACATCATCTACAATGATAAGATAGATAGCTCCGACAAAAGCACTTGCCGGAACAAGCACCTTGTTATCCGGGCCAACGAGCATGCGCGTAATATGCGGAATTATAAGACCGACCCAGCCTATCATTCCGGCCAGAACCACCGTAAGAGCGCTCATCAGCGTTGCAAAAAATATAAGCAGCATTCGTATCCGTTCAACCGGAATGCCGAGAGCCCGTGCTTCTTCATCACCCATGCTAAGCGCATTAAGATACCCTGAAAGAAAGGTAACAAGAATGATGGCGACAACCTGGGGAATTCCTGCTGCAAGCAGTATCTTTCTGTCCACAAGAGACAATCCTCCCATGAGCCATTGAACAATCGCAGGCAGCTGATTGTACGGGTCAGCTATGTATTTGACAATCGATAAAAGTGAAGTAAAAAATGCACCGCTGATAACACCTCCCAATACAAGAAGCAAAACGGTATTTCCTCTATGCATTTTAGCAATGCCCACAGATATGAGAACGGCAATGAAACCGAAAAGAAAGGTTAGAGACTGTACTGCAAACCAACTTTTGGAGAAAACCATGCCAAGCGCAGCTCCGAATGATGCCCCAGCGAGCACGCCGAGAAGGGAAGGGGAGACGAGGGGATTTACAAACATGGCCTGAAAGGATGTGCCAGATACCGAAAGGGACGCGCCGATAAGTACTGCTGCCAGAATGCGGGGCAAACGTATATCGAGTAGAAGATTTTTCAGCAAGCTGCATTGTTCGGCGTCTATGCTGCCGATACCGAATATCTTGAAAAGAAAAAATCCTGTAATATCAGTTAATGCAAGCGGATATTTGCCGAGAGCCATTGAAAAAACAGCCGTCATAACAAGAATGAGCGTCAGCACAGGAAAAAGCAGGGAGCGCTTCATGGATAAATGACCTGTCTCATCTCATCATCTGATAAGTCCACACCAAGAAACAACCGGTAAAAATCTTTAGCTTCTTTAACTATATCTGTTTTGTATTCTGCTGGATAAAGAATATTTGCCAGCCACTTAAGACCCATGATACGCATAAATGACGGCGGACGGTCAAACCAGTTAAATGGGTGTCTGGGAATAAGATAGACGTGTCCTTGCCTTACAGCCTTGACATTTTGCCATACCGGATCAATAGAATACATTAAATACGAGCCGTAAGGTGAAGGTGCATACACTTTCCGGATAGAATCGGGTAAATTTACTGTACATCCTGCCATATCAGTAATCATCAGTGCTCTAGCAGTGTCAGTTATACAAAAATTCAGCACAAAAAATGCGCCGATGGCTGCAATAAGTTGAATGTTCTTTTGATTAAACATTATGTTAGCTCCACTATCTGTGTTATTTCCACATAAATTTCCCATGGTTTTTTTGTTTTATTGAAATTTGCTGCGGGTATATTCTATGTGTCTTTTCTATATTCAATCCGAGAACCTAAAATGCCAAAGTAAGTTGTGTCCCGATGGTACGTCCACGATCCGGGTAATAGCCTGTCACATAACGTGTTGAATAATGTTTATCTCCCAGATTGCGTCCGTACAGAGTAATAGTCACCAACCTATCGCTGATTTTGAAATCGCGTTTGATGTTTGCATCAACACGAGTATATCCTCCCAGGCCTCCGTATGAAGCTGTTCCCATAGGACTGCTGGAGGTTGACCATTCGTCGACCTTTTTAACGGATAAGTTGAACTTATAAGAATTCCAGCAATGGTTAAGCATGAGAGAATAAAGATTTTCAGGATTCGATACGCCATTTTCATCTGTGGTCACACCACCGGATGTGCTTTCATTATCCAGTATTCGTGTCCAGCTCAGTTTATAAATGGTATTTTTCATAATTTTTCCTTGAACCATTATTTCAAATCCTCTCCTGAGTTCGTCCGCCTCGGAATAGTAGTAATAAGTTCCACTATCGAGTTCATAAGTGGAATTAGTGGCCGATTTTGCGTTTTTTATATCGATATCAAACCAAGTCAGCGTTGCTCTTAGCCAGGATGTAAAATCAGCCGCCAAACCGATTTCAATCCGTTTTTGCTTTTCTCCATGCAACTCTTCTCCGTTTTCTGTCCGTACATCAAAATCACCCGAAGTTCCCTGATCGCCGTAATAGTAGCGAGTATCAAGCGCATAGATATCTGTTAACTGCCAATGAGCGCCCAAGGCATAAATATTAGCAGGAGCCATATCAACATCATTGTTAGCCTCGTTAGTGGCCTGGCTTTCATTTCTTGCAGCACTTGAGTTATCTATATGCTTGACATCACGACGATAACCCAAATTAAATACCAGATTGTCATTTAGCAATTTCTGTTCCACGGATGCCGACCAACCTATAACGGTAGTATCGTACTTGTTATAGCCTTTACTGAGGTTAGGACCATATCCTTTACTGTTTGACATTTGCCCACCTAATTGAAGCAGGGTGTTATAAAAGCAGGAATTATGGCGAAGGCCGATGCCTGAGGTTTCTTCCTCATATTCTTTTATTGTTACTGCTGAAGAAGAAAAACTCTCATTGCGTTCAGTTTGGTCATATTGAACTTTAAACAGGTTCAGAAGAGTTGTATTGTTATTATCCCACCGGATGCCCATATCTCCTGAATAAATGGTTGTTTCCAGAGGGTCGTAATACCATTTGACATCCGATAGGGTACCGTCTGCTGCCACACCCCGCTGCATTTCAAAATATCCCGAATCACGATATACCATCATATTAAGGTTGAATTTACCGGCCTTGATTCCGGTATTAAGCATACCGCCGGACCCTTCTCGTCCATCAAACCAGCTATCCTGACTTGGACGATCTGTTTTTGACAGCATTCCGCCAAGATAACCTTCGATTTGTGATGACTCATCATACAGACTTCCAACGTAAACACTCTCCTGAGTTTCTATAGGATGCCCTCCTTTGGCTTTTTCAATAGAACCGCTCAGAATTGCCTGCGTTTTTCCGGGCTGTTTGGTGCGAATGATTATAAAACCCGTATTTAATCCGGACCCTGAGTTGGAAGCACCGATACCTATCGATGGTCCCAAAGTCAGTGAGGTTGAACCTCGTACAATCTGCATCTGCTCAATTGCCGCCACAGGAAATTTATAAAGAATTCTGTTAACTGACGATGGTAATACTGCTCCGTCAATAATATAGGTAAAGCTGCCACCGCCTCGCAGAGAAATAAAAAAAGGGCTTTTACGTCCTTGATAGGTAAGGTTTATGCCGGTTGCTTTATCAAGCAGATCATAAACATCACTGGGTTTCAGATTTTGGATTTCTTTTTCGGTAAACACTTCAGTCCCGAACCGGGCACTTGTCTCAACACGGTAGGGATTTGTAATGCTATCGGGATCAAGATCCTTCCTTGGCATATCGGCAACAACGGTTATAGAGTCTAATCGGTGTGTTTTTTTTTGTATGTTCTCAGATTGATTGGCTGCTTCAATGCTTTCTGGCTCAATACTCTCACGCTGATGAACAGATCCACCAACAGCAGTAATCGGTTCAGATTGGTTTTTTGATACTTGACCGTTTTCGGATTCATCGGCCATTGCCGCTTTATGTATTAAAAAGATAAAAATAACCGGGACCAGACTTATGCTTAATAATTTCATTCCATAGTACTTCATGCAATTCTTCCTTTATAATCACTAATACTTCCGCTTTCTATAAGAAATGTGAATAGCAATTAATCCTTGTTCCACCAGATGAGCGCCCATTTTATATCTTTTCCGTAATCCAGACTCCACCAGCCGGCTTTGCATACAATGTGTTTGTCCAGGTGCTTGTTGAGTTTTATTTCTTCTTCAAGACGCAAATTGCCAAGCATCCATTTCACGGATTCCACCAGCTGCTTGCTTGTTTTGTAGCTTTTTGTTTTTTCGGTTATAAAATCTATATTGGCTCTGATTCCCATCTGATATAAGAGATTATAGTTGTATATGTAGTCAGGGCCTGTATTCAGTTTTCTATCGATTGCTGCAAATACACGCCGGTCATATGGCCCGTCATCTACAATGGTAGATATATAGACACGCTTTCTTGCTACACCGTTCAGTTTAATTACTGCTGAAACAAGATCGTCTACGACAAGTGAACGGGATGCAATCGCAACATCATGAATTCCTATTCCGGCTTCATTCCAGTTAGATTCCCAGCTTGCTTTAATGGTACTGACATTTGAGATATTTAGTTTATCACATTGTGCCCGAACAATTTTGAGCATCGAACCTGAGAAATCGATGGCTGTAACTTTGCTGACAAGTTTTGCAAAAGGTATGGCAAGGGTTCCTGATCCGCAACCCATATCAAAAACGGTCCAGCTCTTTTTCGGATTTACGATTTTTACGAATGCTTCTGCATATTCTGTTTTTGACGAATTTTCGGCAAAAGAAGGCGCCCGCTTATCCCATGAGGCGGAGTTGCGGGCAGGAGACGAGCGAACTGATTTTTTCCCCTTCCATACTTCATTCCAGTCTATCGTTTTAATATCTATCATGCACATTTCTTAAATAGTATGGGCTGCGAAGTCCTGAAAAACCAAATTATAGTTTTTCCCTTCAATTTGAGTAAGAGAGCAGTGGTGAATAGTAACTGCTATTGCTTGCACATGGCTTACAAAGAATATTGCCATCCTCAACAACTTCCCTCATATCCATGATTCGTTCTCCGCAACAGGAACAAGTAACTATGGTAAGAGGCCTGCCCGGCATATCTTCAGGTTTCAGATTTACTGAAACTTCCATAATGTTAAAGAGTTCGTCGGCGGGCATCATTGCATATTCTACCGTATAGGGATTTTGTTCTATCTCTTCGCGGGTCTGAACTCTGTCGCCGTCTTTATTCTTTACGTTAACCCTCACGGCTTTATCCGTTTTCAGATTTATAAAGGTAGCGGCCATCTTTCCGTAGTCAAGTATTTTCATGGTACGTTTACCCGGATGGCACCCGGTTGTTGCCAGAATGGCATCGGTCGCGCATCTGTCCGTTTCAACAAAAACGATGAGGTACTTACTGTCTTTACCCTTAGGATCGTCAATGCCGATAGCTTTAAGTCCAAGAATGGCCATTCTCGTACCAAGAGTAACCCCGGCACAGAGATCTCCGTGGAAAGCCTTTGCTTCCTCGAGGCATTTTGCTAAATCCAGATTGTCTGTAGTCATATACATATCTCCTTATGTAATTCTCGCAATTGTAATTTGCACCTGAGCTTTCCCATAGAGGCCCCGTATCACATCGGCTGTTTCATCCACAATCATGCAACACTAAAAAGTGTAGCGAATATTTGCAAAATAGCTTCTGCCCGGCATTGGATAACCTTCCGACAGTTCATAGTTTCTGTCGAAGATGTTCAGCACACCTGCTTCAATCTTTATGCCCTTTATGATTTCGTAAATAGTGCGGAAATTAGTAATAGCGAATGCTCCTGTTGTAGCATCACCATCGCTAGAGCTGTAACGATCCGAATTGTATTCAATGTCGGCGAGCAGGCTCAGTTGCGTGACTGGCATGTACCGCGCATAGGCAAAAAACTTGTGCTTCGGGATATCGGTTATCTTCTCGTTGTTTGTCCTGTTGTCGTTGTAAATATAGGAATAATTGAAGCCGGCCTCAAGTTTATCCATAATCGGGGCCGCAATTTCAAGTTCAGCTCCCCAGCGATTTACGTCGCCGATGTTCTGATTCTGCTTAAGTGTATCGCCGGGGTTATCCGGATCGGGAACTTCTACCGAAAGGATCATATCTCTTACATCGGAATAGAAAAGAGCGGTCTTGACGGCAATTTTTTTTATAAAGATATCATGGTAACCAATCTCATAGTTTGTAGATTTTTCGGGTTTGAGTCCCGGATTGGGCAGGGCCGTTCCCATTCTGTAAGAGTATTTGTCCTTTATTGTCGGCAACCTGCTCTTGTCTGCTATAGTTGCATATATTTTGGCCGAATCAGTAAGGTTGAAAAAAAGACCGATTTGGGGATTGGTGGCATGTGCCCTGTCTTTGGGGTAGTAGCCGAATGTTCCTGTTGACGAGTCGTAACTGTCTTCCGCCCTAATGGTGTTGATACTATCATAGCTGATGCCAAGGATGGAATAGAGCTTGTCTGTAATCTGCACCGTATCTTCAAGTCCAAGAGACATAATTTCATCTTTAAAATTCTGATAGGGATCAGGAAGATTATGTTCCTTGTGGAAATCCTCCTTGTAATGAAAAGCCGCTTTAATCTCGTTTATCGGGATCAGCGTTGTCCCGGTCTCCAAAGAAAAACCTCGTGTGTGGTCGTCGTAATCGCTGATAAACGACGATTTCTTGTTTTGTGTGGTATATGTGTCATCATCATATGACAAGAGGGAATTTTTATACTTGTCGTAGTAGAAGCGGGTTTTTAAATATATATCCTTTCCGAAAGGTGTCTTTGTCGTCAAATACCAGCTTTTTTTGTCCCAATATGGCCATTTCCAATACCTGGGTTTAGTGCCGGAATCATTTCCTGCATAAACAGGATTACCTTTTACTCCATGCTGCTCAATGTAACTCAGGGCATACTCATGGCCTTCTGCCGGAGTAAAACCCAGTTTCAGGTTGTATTTGCCGTCATGATAATAGGAATTATCCCGCTTGTTGCCGTTTTCAGTATTATACAATACTTTATCCGGATCAAATTTGTCGGAAAGTACAAAATAATCACTGTTGACATAGGATGCCCCGCCCTGAAAATAAAATATCTTCTGATTGGTGCCGAGGTTAATATATCCATTATATGTACCGCCAGTGGCATAACCAATGCCTGCATCCCCTTCAAAAGTTTTCTGCGGTTTTTTCGACACCATATTTATGGCGCCACCTTCCGTGTTTGGTCCGTAAAGAACAGATGAAAAACCTTTTGAAACAACAATCTCCGATACATCATAGGTTGTAAATCTACTAAAATCGGGGTAACCGTCATAGGGTACATAGATAGGGATACCGTCTAAAAAAAGCGGAACCCGCCTTATGTCAAACCCTCTCACGTATATTGTCTGTTCGTTTCTTGCACCTGTTTGGGATAAAGTAACACCAGGCAGCAATGTAACGGCCTGTGCCACATTGTTCCTGTCAAAATCGCGTAGTTCATTGTTGTAGAGCTTTTCTTCAGTGATATTATTACTGACATCCGAGCTGCCCACTACCACAATCTCGCCAAGGATAAAGACATCCGTTAATTGGGGATTCTCTTCCGCCTTAAGGTCTGTTGCCATAAAGACCATGAATGCCATAAATAAAACAAAAATATTTTTCAATAATAAACGCATAAGATTTTCACCCCTATTTTAAAAATTTAATTTAATTTCCTTGTTAAATTAAGGACGGTTGAAGTACTTTTTGATGATGCCGGTGCAGTTTGATTCTCACTACACTGCCAGCGCCAATCGGCTGAAGGCTTTGAAAAAGAACGATTAATATTTTTGGGAGAAAATTCCATGCCGTAAAAACGTTGATAGAAAGTCCGGGCTTCGGCAATAACATCATATTTACAGCGCCCCGGATGCAGGATTTTGGCTATGTTTAATAATCCGAGAATCCAGCGGGGACTTCCGAAATCCCATCCTGAAGCCGGATGAACAAAGATTTGCTTTTGCTTAACAACATTTACTTTAAGGCCCAGTTCCAGACATTCATCCAGAAAATCATCAACCGAGTTTGATAAAAAGGCTGAAATAAAAATTATATCCGGATTCAGTTCGTTTAACTGCTCGACACTTAAGCTGCGGCCAGGTCTTCCTCCCGGAGGTAACTGCTTGTTTAAACTAATGCCTCCGGCCCACTCCACAAGCTGATTTTCCATGCGACCGCCGTTAATATAAAACAGCGGCTTTGCCATGGCATAATAAACCCCCGGCCTGTGCGACAGTCCATACAAAGACTCAGAAACTTTTTGCAGTCTATCTTCAAGAAAGCGCGCAAGTTCCTCGCTCTGACTCCTGAAACCCGTTACCCAGCCAAAATAACGAACGCTGTCAATATAGGTTAGAGGGTGCTGAACATTATGGTGCAGCATTAGCAGACCACCCGGAATCAACAGGTGTTCCCATGCCCGCACAATGTCATATTGGTTGTGGACACCCATGGCAATAAGCATGGCTTCAACCATTTCCAGAGCCCGCGTAAAAGGGTAACCACCCTGGAAAGCATCCTCCTGGTGAGTTTGCTCAGCCACTGACCCGGTTATATTAAGCGAACCGTAACAAGAGCCACACTTGGTATCTGTGAACTCTGTTGGTTTGTTGACGTGCAATTTAGCGCCCATTGGGCCATAAAACTCTCTGTTGATGGCCATTCGGCCGCAGTCCGGGCATATCGTGTTCAGATATTTCGTTCCCGGAGTGTTGAACAGATATACATAATTCAGCCGCTTGCGAAGTTGACAACAAAAATCTTCAGCCTGGCGGACGCTCGGCTCCTGCGATATATCGGAGTCTTCAAAAGAAATAAACCTCATCAATTGCAATGGGATTCGGGGTGAAATACCGGCAATGAGATCCGCCAGAGAACGCAATTCCGACTCTTTACCACGACTGAATATCACTGACAGTTCAACATGGATACCGGCGTCAACCAGTAAACTAAGATTTCTGAACACAGGTCCCATACCGGATTTGGCGCCGCAAAAATGGTAGGATTCGTCGAAAAATCCTTTCAGTCCAATGTTGATAAAATCAAGCACAGGCAACAGGCTTTTCAATGACTGAAGCGTAAAATATGCATTGGAGGAACAACCGACTTTAAGGCCGTTTGCTTTGGCAAGAGCTGCTACCCTTAGAAAGGTCGGAAAAGAAGCTAAAGGATCATTCATCAGAAAAGCTATACCCATACACCCTGAAGATTTCGCTTTTTTTACAATCTGTTCAGGAGTTAAATGCAACAAAGCTTTACTGTTATTTGGCATTTCCCGCACAATGACCGTGGAAATACATCCAGAGCAATCAAAATTACAGCCTGTGGAGCTTATCTGTAAAAACTTGTTACCCGGAAAATAATGCAGCATAGGCATGGTTTCGATAGATATGGGACAAACCGTCAGGTAACGGTCGGGAAGTATTTCCGTAATTTGCCTGCCCTGAAGTTCGTATAAACCGCAAACGCCGGATTTCCCCTTACCCAGCAGACAACCCTGCTCACAAATATTGCAGATCAGAGATTGCTTCAGCTCTCCTTGCGTATGATTATCCATAGGCCTTTCTCCTCGCAGTGCACTATTTCATAGTTGGAAATAGCTGCATCCTTTAAGGCCCGCTCGAATTTCCGGGGCGCATCCGGCCCGAGATTACGCTTAGCCATATTTTGCCATTCAGCTCTGCCTTTATGGTTGTCCTGCCACCGGTTGATTATTTCTTCTTTCATACCGGCCGATCCAAAACCACCGCCGATATATGTTATACCGCCCGGAGCGAGCACCCGGTATATCTCCCTGAATGCCTGGACAAGATCGTCCCAAAAAAAGATGGACCCGCGGCTGACTGCAAGGTTTACGGAATTATCCGGCATTGGAATTTTTTCGACATTGGCCAAAATGGTTTCCCCGCGCCCCTGAAGCCCGTTTACTGAGATATTACGCTTTACGATTTCTATCATGTCGCTGGATTGGTCTAAAAAGTAAATTGCCAAATTGCTTGCCCGAGCCAGCTCAATACCCAGGTAGCCTCCACCGCAACCGATATCCAGGCAGCATCCCTCGGCAATGCCTGTGTAAACAAGAATTTGAGCGGCAATAACCGGATAGACGGGCTTAAAAATTTTTCGGGCTATTTCATCGAATTCCACGGCATTGATCTTCACTATCCCTCCATTCATAAAACACAAATGATATGACGTGTATAATTGTCATATAAACTTTATAAAATGCATAAGCGCTATATAGAAAGATACATAACGTTTTGTCAACTGTTTTTTCCTAAATTATTTTCCTAAAAATATTTCGAAGATTTCCTTCTGCAAGAAATGGTCAATCTAAGATTGTAATGGCTTTTGATTGATTCCGGATTTGCTCACTAACTCAGGTGGAAGCAATGGGGGGATATGCTTGTTGTTGCAGTTCAAGTATTGCTGTGTGCTGCTACAGCTTTTGTCCAGGAAGATATGTTGTAAAAAGGAGTTTTCATAATTTTGTGTACCTGTTTCCGAAGACAAATAACTTGTTTTCCGATCTCATATTGCGTTTCTGGGCTATGTTTGCGTGCATAAATCTTTTCCATATATGTGAACTTTATAATCAATAAAAGCCAACTTTACATTCCGTCATACTTATGATGATATTTTTCATCTGGGTATAATAGTCCATTATTACTTTATGAGTTTCACGTCCTATACCGGACTTTTTATATCCACCGAATGGGGTATGCGCCGGTAGGATATTGTAAGCATTAATCCACATTCTACCGGCTTCCACGGCCCTGGCTATGCGGAGCGCACGATTAATATCCTGTGTCCAAACTGCACCGGCCAAGCCAAATTCACTGTCATTGGCCATAGCAATAACTTCTTCCTCAGTCTTGAATTTGATGACCACCGCCACAGGGCCGAAGATCTCTTCACGGGTAACTCTCATCATGTTGTTTACTCCCGTTAATAAAGTCGGTTTCATGAAGGCTCCCTTTTCAAGGCCATTCCCGGTTGCCCGCACACCGCCGCACGCCACCATGGCACCTTCCTCTTTTCCAATTTCGATATAATCAAGAATATGATTGACCTGGCCCTCGTTGATCTGAGAGCCCATGATTGTTCCTTTTTCCCAGGGAAGCCCGACCTTAATGTTGCTAAAAGCTTTTACCGCATCAGCGACAAATCTGTCGTGAATGTCTTCATGAACAAATACGCGTGAACCGGCGCAACATATTTGCCCCTGATTTAACAGAATGCCTATCTGAAGACCTTCCATGGCCTTTTCCCAACAGCAGTCCGGAAAATAAATGTTAGCGGATTTCCCGCCCAATTCAAGGGTCGAGGGGATAAGTTTTTCGGCGGCAGCACAGGCAACCTGGCAACCGATGTCGGTTGAACCTGTAAAGGCCAGTTTCCGGAAACCGGGATGTTCCAATATAAAATTACCTGCCCCTGATCCACTTCCGGTAATCACGTTTACAACTCCTGATGGTAAAACCGGATTCATAATTTTAGCAAGTTCCAACAAGCTGAGCGATGTTGCAGATGATGGTTTAATAACAACACAATTACCTGTAGCAATGGCGGGAGCTATCTTCCAGGCGGCCATTAGAAAAGGGAAATTCCAGAGAATTATCTGGCCTACAACACCAAGAGGCTCGTGCAGGATTATGCTCATAGTGGTATCGTCAATCATTACCGCCTGTCCTTCGTCCGCTCTGATGGCGCCTGCAAAGTAGCGAAAGTGATCCGAAGCAAGGGGTATATCGATGGCAGTTGTTTCACGTATCGGCTTTCCATTATCCATGGTCTCAATAAGGGCAAGCTTTTCAGCATTGGCATCAATAAGGTCGGCAATTTTCAGCAACAATGCCGAACGATCCTGAGCGCTGATTCTTTTCCAGTTATCCCAAGCTTTCCAGGCGGCGTGCACAGCTTTATCAACATCTTCCCTGCTTGCATCGGCACAGGTGGCAAGAAGTTCTCCGTTTGCAGGACAATAGGTATTGAAAATCTTACCGTTGGCGGCATCTACCCATTGGCCGTCAATGCATAGTTTATAGCTGTCACTCATAGGTTTTTCCATAATTTCTTCCTCTTTGTTATTGAAGATTTGAACCCATCTTCGGGTTCAAAATAACCGTTTTTTGTTCAATGAAGATATGTTGTAGAAATGCATTATTGCTTCAAGAACATTTCCGCCTAAAGCTCGTGCCTTTTCAATTATTGTGTAACAGCATTCTTTATTCCCTCTCGGAGCAATATCCCCTCCTTTTTCATTTACCATTACTTCGATTTCACGTATAAGACCACGAAGTATTCCGTATATACCGGAATGCACCGGAGTTTTGT
This sequence comes from Pseudomonadota bacterium, assembly GCA_018817425.1. Lineage (NCBI taxonomy): Bacteria > Pseudomonadati > Pseudomonadota > Pseudomonadota bacterium. The sequence goes on along the minus strand of JAHITX010000075.1, from coordinate 2,991 downwards.
CCACTTAGAGAAATCGACTTTTTTGATTTCATCTCCCAGTTTTTTTACATGCTTTACCGCACCGGTATGGGCCGCACTCAACACCCGTTCAACTGTATAGCCTTTTATGGTAATAATTTTTTCTCCCAAGCTGTCAGTCGATACATGAAACAACAATAGAGCTGATTCGTGTCAATGAGAACTTATATGAATATAATGACGTTTATAAAAGACTATTAAAATATATAAAATACATATGCGATATGTATGACTGTGCATAACCATATGTCAACAGTTTTTTGCAAAATTATTTTTTAAACTGCTGTGTGCCGCATCATACCTTGCGCTTGTACCCCATTCATTTATTCAAAGAGGACGAGGGATTCGGTAAAATATAGATCTCTTAAACGAAATGTATTTATGAGAAATAGTATGAAAACAACCCAATTGATTGACTAAAAAAAACTACTCGTTATATGATGAAATTAATTTTTAGAGATTATTGCTTTCCATCTGCAAATAAACTATGTTTTTTAAGGAGGTTTCTGTTTAATGTCAGATTGGGTTATTTCCATTAGAACAGTTTTGGGGTAGAGTGTGATGGGGGCGGAATGAAGCTGAGCTATAAATTATGGCTTGACAATGATGGAAAAGTCTTTGGGGAAGGACCATGTAACCTTTTGAGGAGCATTGAGAAAACCGGTTCACTCCATCAGGGCGCGAAGGAGATGGGTATCTCTTATCGAAAGGCATGGAATCTACTGCGCGATATCGAAAGTCGGCTCGGATTTGCGTTGATCGATCGAAGAGCAGGAGGGACTTCCGGTGGTGGGTCTAAGATCACCATCGCTGGTAGGACTTTGCTTGAGCGATACGAAACATTTTGCCAGGAGGCTGAGGAAAAGCTCCAAGAAGCATTTAATAAGCACTTTCCAGATTCCAAAAGCGGTAAAATAACGGCAAAATAATGCAGGGTAAAGAAAAAGGGGTTAACAATGACTTGGCTAACCCCTTTGATTTGTTTGGCTCCCCAGCACGGACTCGAACCGCGGACAAAGTAGTTAACAGCCACTTGCTCTACCTGTCAAGCCATTCTATTCTTAATGGTCGTGACATAGGAGAAACTGGCTTTGCCCAATCGGATTTATACTGGAAATTACAACAAAAATTAATGCGGTTTTGAGAATAAAAGGTTTTACCCGTAAAACATATATAATAAATTTTCGTTATATAATTCTTGCAGTGTAGGTAACCTAATTAAAGGCAAGTGTCAGCGGACAGATTTTTATTTGGAATTCCCGTAATTTCAATCTTTGATCCTGCCCATCTTCTCGGCAGGGAGCTTTCCATGATATTTACCCATCAGGAAGTAAGTGTTGCCGGTCTTATATTTTTGCTTGCTATACTTGTATTTGAAATTTTATTTGTATCCAGCGCCTGGTGCAGGTTTTTTTGCCCTTCCGGAGCATGTCTTTCTCTTTTGGGAATGAAACGAATCTGTAAAATAAGAGTAAATAAAAACGAATGTATAAATTGCCAAAAATGCAGATCGTTTTGTCCCTATGGGCTGGAACCGGATCAGATGGAAAATTATAAAACTTTGCAGAGGGCGGTTTGCGATAACTACGGCTTATGCCGTGATGCTTGCACAACCGGAGCCATATCTTATGAATTAAATATCAATAAAACTACTTGAGGACAGACTCTACAGGTTTCAGTTGTCTTGCCAACCGATTACGTTTATGACGTGAAATATCGCCAGATACGCATCATGGTTTCATAGGGCATCTCGAAAATAATTGTTAATATTCCTCTATGCTCACTTCTTTTAGTACCACCTATCTTAAAATCTGAGTAAAACTTGTTCCCACATGAAGGACAAGCCATTAGAACCCCGCCGATGTTATTAGGGAATCTTAACTGTTGGCCACATCTTGGGCATTGTTTTTCTGTAGAATCAGTCATTGTTTTAGTTGCTACCCGCCATCCTTCTCACTAAGGGAAAAAAGGGGGCACAATCTCCTATTAGCTCTTATTGATTTTTCTCTTTATTTCATGAACCTTAGCCCTTAATTGCTTATCCTTTTTCAACTGATGTTTTACCCTATCCACTATGCTTCCTGCAGAGCTGTCTTTTGACCGGAATTTTTGGACACTGTTGAAATATTGTGACCACCGAAGGCGATAGAACACCGCGACCCTTGGGCACCCTATGTGCAAGTTTTGGTTAGGTGCTGTTTAACGTTTGCTCACGGCGGATTACTTTAATCATCTCATCGAGCTGATAAAGAAAACGTGATCGGTCACCCTTATTTAGCGGTGCAGGACCTCCTGCTATCTCACCAGCGCCACGAAGCTCTGACAACAGGTTACGAGTCACAACAGCATCACCGATGTTATCTTCCCTGAATGGCTTTCCGGTTGGGCCAATTACACTTGCACCTTCCTTCAGGCAGCGGCTTGCAAGCTGAATATCCGCGGTGACAACGATGTCATGAAGTTGCACGTGCTCGACAATCCAATCATCGGCCGCATCGAAACCGTCCGCTACAATTTCGAGAGAAATCCATCGCTCCTTCGGAACTCTCATCCATGAGTTGGCCACCAACGTGACATTAAGGCGATGTCGGCTTGCAATGCGGTACACTTCCTGTTTGACCGGGCACGCATCAGCATCTACAAAGATGTTCAGCAAACTAAAATCCTTTCCTCTCCGTGGTGCTTGCCTATCACACATAACAATAAATATTGTATACTGAGTGAAGCTAATAAAATTTTGCAAATTTAGCAAGCTTTATGCAGCTTCATTCCGTATACAATCGGGTTGGACGAAGCCGAAATACTTGGGGTCAAACATTGAATTCTGAACTTACGGCTTGATACTGTCGCCTATAGCCCTGATCAGACAATATCTTGTCATTCGTTGCTTTTACACTGCGACTAACCATAGAATAGGAAAGCCCAATCAGATTACCGATTTCCTGGTTTGACAATTGGCCGGTTTTCCATAGT
>JAHITX010000074.1 GCA_018817425.1 Pseudomonadota bacterium | reverse complement strand
GCCACTTTCAAAACGTTTCAGTTTGGTCAAGCTCAAGGCGGGCGAAAATTTCAACCACAGGAATACATTGAGTATTTCGAGGATTGAAATTTGAGCCCAACGCAGAGATCGGCCAAAATGGGGCGTTTTGAAACTGGCTCGATAAACTGGCTTTATCCACATGCAATATTAGTATCTAATTCTCTATCGAAGATTCCTGGAGAAGATTCATACCTTTATAAATATAATGAAAGCCGGATATAATTGATAACCCTGCAGTAAGCCAGTAAATATAATGTTTAATTGTTACCGCATCAGAAATAGTCGGGTTAAAAAGAATAAATACTACAGTTCCCAATTGTGCAAACGTTGTGCATTTACTCACAAGGCTTGGCTTAATCTCAATAGTTATATCCGTTAAAGAAAAAATCGCTATCCCAAGAAGTATAAGAACATCCCGCGTGATCACAATAACCGCAAGCCAGCCCGGAATTATTTTAATAACAGCAAGGCTGGCATAGGCTGAGATTATAAGAAGTTTATCTGCTATAGGATCAAGATAGGCACCAAGTTCAGTGCGCTGGTTGAAATACCGTGCAATAAAACCGTCTAAACCATCACTCAATCCAGCACATACAAAGACAATGAGTGCGGAAACATATAAATCCCTGATCAGAAAAATAATAAAAAGCGGGACAAGCAAGATCCTTGTAATTGTCAAAATATTTGGGATATTGATTTTCATATGCTTATTCCCGGCAGGTTGTGATAGCAAAGCCTTTACTTACTGGTCGGTAAAAAAGGGTCAGGATTTTCTTAAAAGAGTATAATCGGCAATAAATTCTAATATGTCTCTTGTTTTTGAAGGTTTAAAAACAAGCAATGAATCTTTTGCCTGCTTAACATGATCCTTCGCACATTGGTCCGTATATGAAATCCCACCATATTTTTCAAGTAAGGTTATCAGTAATTTAAAATTAGAGCCAGAAAATTTTTTATTTTTTATTATTGATTCCATTTTGAGGCGATCTTTTGAATCCGCTTGTTTCAAGGCATATATAACCGGAAGAGTTACTTTTCCTTCTTTTAAATCAGCGCCTACTCCTTTCCCGAGAGCTTTTGTATCAAGCGTATAGTCCAAAAGATCATCAACCATCTGGAAAGCCAACCCAAGATTCTTTCCATAGTTAGATATAGCATTTTCTTCACGCTTTGATGAATTTGCCAAACGGGCGCTGATTTTACATGCACCATGGAATAACACGGCAGTCTTACGCCATATTACTTTTCTGTATTCTTCTTCTGTAATACTTACATCACCTTTTCTTAAAAGCTGTTCAATTTCTCCCTGAGACATGCTTTCGGTGATTTCGGCAACTATTTTGATAATGCTTGGTTTTTTTGTAGCTGCGGCAATGGAAAGACCCCGCGCAAGCAGAAAATCACCGGTTAAAACCACCGAGGAGTTTTTCCATAATGAATTTGCAACGGGTCTTCCTCTTCTTAACTGAGCCCCGTCTATGACATCGTCATGTAACAGTGTAGCGGCATGAAGATATTCAAAAATCGTTGAAAAAACTTTGTCATAACCGCCCTTATAACCACAGACCCTAGCCGAAAGCACCATAAGAAGGGGCCTTAATCTTTTGCCACCTGCAAAAAGAATATGTTTGGCAACATCGGAAACAAGGTCAAGATAAGGGTTTAAATTATCTTTAAGCGCAACTTCAATTTCAGCAAGATCATCTCCTACCATTGAAAGAAGTTCTTGCTTTAAATCTTTCATTCGGGTTCTCCAACAAGATCATATTCAAGAGCATCAGTAATTTTTGTCCTGACAAAAGTGCCAATTTTCATTTTTCCGCTAACATATGTTATGCCGTCCACTTCGGGCGCCTGATATTTAGTGCGTCCTATATAAAGATTTTCTTCAGGGAATTCCTCAACCAGCACATCAAAAACCTTACCTACGTGGCGCCTGTTATTTTGAGAAGATATTTCCATCTGGCAGGACATTATTCTGTCATATCTTTTTTTCGCAACGTTTTTTCGAACCTTCTCTGTAAGCTTATGGGAGGCAATGTCTTTAGAATCGGAATAAACAAAAGCACCAAGATGATCAAACTTTACTTTTTCTATAAATGATAACAGTTCATCAAACTCCTTATTTGTCTCGCCTGGGAAACCTGTAATTACGGTTGTGCGCAAAACAGCATCCGGATTTGCCGACCGTATTTTATCAAAAAGTTTAAGCATCTTCGTCTGACTGTAATTTCGCCCCATTTTTTTAAGTACCTTACGGCTTGCATGCTGAATCGGAATATCATAATAGGAACAAACATTTTTGTTTTGAGATATAGCTTTAATCGTATCATCTTCCATGCTTTCAGGATGGCCATATAGGATTCTTATCCAAATATCATCCGATAAAGCTGAAATTCTTTCAATAAGCTTTGCAAGGTTAACGGAAGTGCCAATATCTTTTCCATAAGACGATGTATCCTGAGCAACAAGAATCAGTTCTTTTACCCCGGATTTTATAAGCGTTTTTGCCTCTAAAACAACATCTCCAATGTTGCGGCTGCGTTGTTTGCCGCGAAGCTTAGGAATCACACAATAAGTACAACGGCGGCTGCATCCTTCAGCAATCTTCAAATAAGCCATATAAGGTAAAGTTCTGATTCTGGGCTCGGCAGCATAGTTTAATAAAGTCAAACATGGATCCGGCAAAAGAATGCCGGATGCTATCGGAATCCCCTCAACAGCCTGCACTATCTTACCATATGCACCGGTTCCGAGAAAAAAATCTACTTCCGGAAGAGTTTTAATTATTTTCTCCCTGAAGCGCTCCGGAAGACAGCCTGTTACTATAATTCTGCGGCACTTCCCATTTTTCTTATATTTTGCAAGCTCAAGAATCGTTTCAATAGATTCATTTATTGCAGATTCTATGAAGCTGCAAGTATTTATAATAATTGTACGGGCTTTAGCAGGGTCAAAAACTACATTATATCCTGCGTCGGCAAGCCTTCCCAACAGCAGTTCGCTATCAACAAGGTTTTTTGCACAACCAAGACTTTCAAGATATACATTGTTTACATGTCTTTTCATATACGAGCCAATGTTAGACGGACTTGCAAAAGGCTTTAGACTTTGAAAGTATTATATAAAAAGTCCTGCAAAACTAATTTTTGCAAGACTTTTTATATATAATCAATTTAATAATTTTATAAAATTGGCGTTTTGGAACTGGCTCTATCCTTTAGCCTTTTTAATTTCTTCTGTGATCAAAGGCACAACATCAAACAAATTTCCTACGATCCCATAATCCGCTTTTGCAAAAATGGGAGCTTCCGGATCTTTATTCACAGCAACTATAACCTTTGATGACGACATTCCGGCAAGATGCTGAATTGCACCTGATATACCACAGGCTATATAAAGATTAGGGGAAACAACTTTTCCGGTTTGCCCGACCTGATCCGAATGAGATCTCCATCCTTCATCAACCGCAGAACGCGAAGCGCCAACAGCACCTCCGAGAAGTCCCGCAAGAGTTTCAATAACTGAAAAGTCAGCGCCTCCCATACCCCTGCCACCCGAAACAATAACATCAGCTTCCGTTAATTCAACTTTGCCTGTTTCAAGTTTCTTTTCCACAAACTTAAGGTCAACTTTACCTTTATCGATTGCAACATCTTCAACAGCAGCAGTTTTTTGCACTTCTGCAATCGCCATAAAATTAGGCCGTATTGCTACTACCGAAGGTTCTCCTTCAAGTTCAACATTGGCCAGAATCTTCCCACCGTAAACCGGCCGAGTTGCGATAACTTTACCGCCTTCAATTTTTACAGCTATACAATCCATAGCTATGGGGGCATCAAGTCTTGCAGCCAGTCTGGCAGCAAGTTCTTTTCCTCTAAATGATGCGCCCAGTATAATCATGCGGGGGCTCTCTTTTGCAGCAATCCCGGCAATTACATTTGTATAAATATCCGTCATATATTCTTTAAGATCAGGATCATCAGCTACAAATACTTTCTCAGCGCCATATTTTCCAAGCTCTTCGGCGCCAGCTTTTATACCTGAGCCGAGAACCGCTACCGAAAGGGGGCAGCCTAATCCGTCGGCTATACGCCTTCCTTCGCTTAGCGCTTCATACGAAACTTTCCTGAAAACACCATCAACCTGTTCTGTTATTGCAAGTACACCACAAGACATATCTATCTCCTTAATAAAATATCTATAAATTCAATTTGTTTTTATGTTTTTGATCTTTTAGGCAAATATCAGATTACCTTTGCTTCTTCCTGTAAAGCCTTCACAAGTGCTTTGGCTTTATCTGCATCGGTTTCTCCCTCAATGATCTTTCCGCCCTTTCTTTCAGGTGGCAACATAAAAGATATGACTTTTGTCTTTTGGCTTCCCATTCCGGCAGCATCAAGTCCGATGTCCTGAAGCTTTTTAATCTCAAGAGGTTTTTTCTTGGCTTTCATAATGCCAGGCAAAGATGCATACCTAGGTTCGTTTAATCCGCGTTGAGTTGTTATAAGAGCGGGAAGAGTACTTTCAATTGTAACTGTGCCTCCCTCAACTGTTTTCTCGCACATTATTTTCCCATCAGCGATAGTTTCTTTTGCAACCATTGCAATAGACGGAATATTTAAAAATTCAGCAACAGCTGAACCCACAACATAACTATCATCATCTACAGCTCTCTGGCCTGCAATTATAAGATCATGAGGTATACCCTTTATCACAGCTGCAAGAACTCTGGCTGTTTGCAATCCATCGCATCCCTGAGTGGCAGGATCATTAACTAATATCCCTTTATCGGCACCCATGGCAAGCCCGGTTCTTATTGCCTCAACCGCCTTATCCGTACCTACCGAAACGATTGTTACCGTACCCCCGTTAGCCTCTTTTAATTTAAGAGCTTCTTCTATTGCAAGTTCATCATAAGGGTTTACCACCAGTTTTGCATCACCGGCTTTGATTGATTTTCCATCTTCGGAAATTCCAACAAAAGATTCAGTCGATGGCACCTGTTTTAACAATACTATTAATTCCAATTTTTATATTCCTCCCTTCATTATTTTATATTAAATCAGCCTTCAAGGCTTTTTAAAAAGACAGCTAATGCCATATACGGTATCTTCTCATACTTAAGGGCTGACACCTTAGTATAAAAAAAGTCCAATAATGACTTTATATTCGGCTGGAAAAGGCTGTCTGTCTATAACCGTTTAAAGCAAATTGAAGATCACCGCACAGTTGAATTTTAGTCGAACAATGGTTCATGTATAAATAATTCGACCGATAGCTTTTAAGGTAGCCACAAACACTGCACCTGATGTTGCGGCTAATACCAGCTATAATTTGAATTGAGTATATGACTATCGAATTCTTGTCAAACAAATTTTGATACTGTAACAATTTTGTGGAGTTGAACTTAAACCGCTTTATTGTGATTTCACCATTTAAGCTCATTATCCACCTTAGGTAATTAGCTGTTTTATTGCAGGCCTAATAATTTATAAATCTGACTGTTTTAAAGTTATGGTGTTTTTTTATTGACAAGCATATATTATGTGGTAAAAAAAGATTCTTTTTCACGGGCCGTTAACTCAGTCGGTAGAGTATCTGCCTTTTAAGCAGAGAGTCGCGCGTTCGAGTCGCGCACGGCCCACCAATAAAGCTAAATATTAGCTAATTATTGTTGGCTTTTTAATTTAAATATATTATATAGTATCAATCACGTCCCCATCGTCTAGCCCGGTCCAGGACACCGGCCTTTCACGCCGGCGACAGGGGTTCAAATCCCCTTGGGGACGCCAATTAAAATAAAATTAAGCAAGTTATGTTTCTTAATAACTTGCTTTTTTTATTGGCGCTATAATTTACCTTCTTAATCATAACAGTTTCTCCTTTAGTGATAATCGACGATTTGAACATCATACTTTATAATACATCGGCAATCGGCCAAAATGGGGAGTTTTGAAACTGGCTCGAAAGATAGTATTTTGATTTGCCAACCCATATTTGATTTTTCGAAACAGCAAGGCGATTCAGGATACATCCAAACCAACAGATGGAAATAATTGACCAAAATATGATCTGCTTCTTAAATAACTGATTAGCCAATTCTGTAACTTCGGTCAGCGGGCAAACAGTTATTTTATCATCTGCCGGGAAGCTATGCTGGCCGGGATATATTATCCAAAGATAATCCAGTTGAAGATCATTTAAGGCTATGCGCATTGATCTTGATATTTTCGGAGCTTCGCTGAATTTAAATTCAATCCCATATCGGCGACCACGATATTGAAAAAAAAGATCAATTTCCGCTCCGCTGTGAGTAGACCAGAAATATGCTTCGGGAGGTTTTACAATTTTAAGAAACTGCTCTAAGGCGAATCCTTCCCAGGATGCACCTGTACGCGGGTGGCCCAGAAGTGAATGCTTATCAGATACGCTGAGCAGGCAATGAAGTAATCCTGAATCCCGAAAATATATTTTAGGCGCCTTTACTTGTCGCTTTGAAATATTTTCATGCCATGGCTGCAACTGTCTGATCATAATTGAAATAATATTTATCAAAAGCTGCTTCTAAGAGTTGTAGTGTTGCTTTATCTGTGAACTCATTTTTGGCTTCAATATCAAATCCACACAAGATTGATTCGATCACATTTGAAATATCCTGAAGTTTCATTGAATCAGACATTTGCTGAGTTCCGTAGAAGGGAACTTTACGGTACTTCTATTATGTGAAACGTCTTTATAATAGGAACAGCCTGTGCATTTATCAGGGTTGCGAGACTGGCCGCAACATAGACTACAGATGAACGAATCATCAGCCATACATTTTCGTTTTCCCTTGCGGGAATTACATATTGAACATTTTGCCATTATTGTTTCCTTCTTGTGAACTGCAAATAACCGGTGCTAATGGAGCGCAGCGGAATTAGCATCAGAGTTAATTTGCTTTGTTAGGTTTTCTTTGAATTTTGCCCAATACGCGTCAATATCTCTTCCATATGATGCATGTAAAGCGTGATCAAATTTTGCCTCATTTTGGATGGCTTGCAGTAGTCCTTTGAATTTTACAGGATCAAATTCTTTCATAAACTGAATAAACATGGCTGATTGGCGGTAGAACATATGAGGTTTCAAATGATATGAACTTGCGGTTTTGTGAAATAAAAAGCTTCCAGTGCTTTCTGGATAAAAGCAAGCACCATCACAAATAGCATGTGCAGCATCTATCTCACTTACATTTTCAGCACCTCCACCATTTGAAACAAAAACAGCCAAACCTTCAACGAACCAGCTTGGAATATTGTGAACATATTTTGAGGTTCCAATTTGCTGAATAAAAAGGAGATGTGAAAGTTCATGGGTTGTCAGGGTCTGTATCCGTTCGGGTTGCTCCCTAAGACTTGCCGAAAGAAATGTTTTTTCATTGAAAACAGCAGCCTTGATTTTTTGATTCAAGCCTGTGAACTTAGCAAAGTTTTCCTTGGTACCACAAACATAAATCAAAATAGGTTTGTTAAACGGACCATACTGATTCTCTTCAACTATCTTAATTGAATTCTCCAAATTCTGTGCGACCTGCAATGCGATATCCAACGCATCGCTTTCGCAAAAAATCCGCTTATCTGATTCAAGTTGAATAAAATGATCCGTCGATTTAAAAAATGCGCCTATTTGTCCACATGAAATTAATGATATAGACAAAAATAGAATTATTAAGGTTTTCATGTTTGTGACGCTAGTGCACGCTCTATTTATCATTACCGCATTTGAGCCATTTCTTTGAATAACTTCACCTTTGCCGTTGTAGCCGACATGTTCATAGTTTGCGGCTAATTGGTAATTACCATAAATATGGCTAAGGGTCATTGTGCCGTCGTCACCTGTTGCGCTAATCTTCAATTCATTCAGAATTGCCGAAGGATACAGTGTATTATAATATTTAACAATTCTGTCGGTTGCATCCGACTGGATCAGGTAAACATAATCTCCGTCATTCGGTTGTCCTTCAGGACTCCACTGGTCGCTGTAATTCCACCAGCTTGTTCCGCCAATCCATGATTTGTCAGCCGCATATCCTGCCCCCGGAACAAGAAACATAAATACCGACATCACCAAGATCCATCATAAAATATTTAGAGGATTTAAATTTGAACCCAACGCAGAGATCGGCCAAAATGGGGCATTTTGAAATTGGCTCTTGGGAATTTTAAATCGGTGACCAATAACTAAAGTAAGTTATTTCAATTAATAATAAGCTTAACTACAGAAAATAGTGTTAAGCAAAATATGCACCATATATGTATCTATTAGATATCATAGATATTATCTCTCTAAAGCATTTATATTAAATTGTATATTGTAAAATAATCCGACATTAATTTCTTGAAAAAATAATAATATATTCGCGCTGTTATTATTAATCAATAAAATAGATATATTACAAATATCAACTGAGTTTTTGAAACTGTAAAGAAAACCGACAGTAAAAGATCAGGATACCGGTCTATGACGGTTTTTTCTATAATGGCTTTTTTCTTTTTCCGGCTCTATGCTGGTTAATTGTGACCTTCGCCTTTAGCTGCAGACCCTTCTGCGGATAGCAATTAATCCAAGAAGTCCTGTTCCAAAAAGCAAGATAGCAGGAGGAATCGGCACAGGAGCATTTTCTACCGGTATAAGAAATCCGCCGCTGGTCAGGTTATATTTCAATCCGTTTAAGTACTCGTTTCCAGATGCTGAGGCCAGGTAGTAAATATTCAGCCCGTCCTGTCCGGATATATTGCTTACAATGTCACCAAGCAAAACAGCTCCGTCGAGAACAGAAAGGTATTGCGCCCCGCCTTCTGTTGCATTGCCGTCAAAAAGGTTTAAATTGCCTTCTACATTTAATGTGCCCCATGCAAAATTATCGGTATATCCTGAAATGTCCGCCCCCAGATCTTCACCGGCAAGATAGTATTCGTGAGAACCTGTGCCACTAAAACCCAAAAGCGCATCATCGGTATTCCAAAGCGTATCCTGAGTGCTGTTGTTTATGAGGTTTGTTTCAGTAAAGAAATTGTCTCCAAGGCCGCCCAGCAGATAGCCTTCGGCTCCGATAGTAAGTTCATTAAAATAGTTTGTGGAAGGATCGCTGATGTAAGCGCCGTTGTTGGTAAAGTTCCCTGCAAAAGCCACATTCGTGTCTGTGGTCTTAAAAGTGCCGTTATTGATAACATTCCCGGTAAAGATAGCCGGGTTATAGGCAACTTCTATTTTGCCGGTATCCTGATTGGTAACATCAGCATTGACCGTAGTTGTACCGCCGGTTAGTGTCATGGTGCCTTTATTTGTCAAACCACCGGAGCCTCCGATTGTGCCTTTTACATACATCTGGCCGTTATTTACTTGAGGGCCGTTTCCCTGCAAGGTTCCGTCGAGATACATACTGCCGTTATTTTCCAGCCCTGATCCGTTAAGGGTCACAATGCGGCCCGTGTTGATGGCAACCGAGGTATTATTTATCATGCCGTTTGAGGCAGTAAAGTCGCCATTTAAATAGACCGTGCCGTCATTTATCAACTGCCCGTTGAGATTTCCTGCAGTGTATGAAAATGTGCCGCTGTTGTTAATCGAAGAATTCACCGTTCCGCCGGACATTTCAAATTCATCATTATTGAATATGGTGCCTGCCGTCAGGGTTCCTCCGGATATGGTATATATTCCCAAACGGCCGACAGAATTTGCAATAATAAGATTATTAGTAATTGTATTTGTTCCGCCGTTCTGAGTAAATATGCCGGTACCGTCATAGCCTATGTATTCGTTCTTAGCCGACAGTGAGCCGGTGCTGCTAAGATTGTATCTGCCAACACCGGTGGAATTTCTTCCGAGATAGAGATCATTTGTCACCGTATTAGTACCGCCACTCTGTCTAAATATGCCGGTACCGTCATAGCAGAGCTGGTCGGGAAAAACTGTACAGTTGCTTAAGTGGTAAAGCTGTTCTAAATTGATTTTAAAATATAGAAAGGAGCAGCGGTAAAATGAAGAAATTGAGAAGGAATCATGGAGCAACGTTTAAAGCAAAAGTAGCGAT
>JAHITX010000073.1 GCA_018817425.1 Pseudomonadota bacterium | reverse complement strand
GCCACTTTCAAAACGTTTCAGTTTGGTCAAGCTCAAGGCGGGCGAAAATTTCAACCACAGGAATACATTGAGTATTTCGAGGATTGAAATTTGAGCCCAACGCAGAGATCGGCCAAAATGGGGCGTTTTGAAACTGGCTCGCCTAACATTTTTTAAACAGGAGAGCCACATTTTGATTACAGCCGGACTAACAGGCGGGATAGCAACAGGCAAAAGCACAGTATCCTCTTTTTTAAAAGAAGCAGGCGCAATAATCATAGATGCGGATATTATTGCAAAAGAAGCCGTTATAAAAAACAGTCCGGCCTGGCATGAAATAGTTAAAACGTTTGGCAAAGAAGTACTTCTTGCCGATGGGGAAATAAACAGAACTTATCTTGGCGACATTATTTTCAAGGACCATAGCAAAAAAGAGGTCTTGAATAAAATTGTGCATCCATATGTTTCAAAAAAAATGTTTGAAATGGTGGAAGAAATCAGGCGATCATCTCCTGATTCGGTAGCAATCCTTGATATTCCACTTCTTGTCGAGTCAGGAACGTATAAAAGTTTTGAAGATGTGATCCTTGTTTATATACCTGAAAAAATCCAATTAAAAAGGCTTATGGAAAGAGACTCAATTTCCGAAACAGATGCAATGTATAAGATTCGTTCTCAGATGCCGATTGAAGAAAAGAAACAGCATGCCACCATAGTAATTGATAACAGCAAAAGCATTGGGGTTACAAAGCAAAAAGCAATGGAAGTATTTAATTACCTGAAAGATAAAAAATAAAAGACTCAGGAGAAAATAGCATATGAATTATGAAGGAAATATTATAAGGCCGCCAAGCGAGGCAAACAGTATTCTGATTCAGGTTACGGTGGGATGCTCCAGAAATAAATGCACTTTTTGCGGCACTTATACGGGAGAGCGTTTTAAAATAAAACCCGATTCCATTATTATGGAGGATATAGCGTTTGCGGCAAAATACTGTAAACGCCAGCTGCGTGTTTTTTTATGCGATGGGGATGTTCTTATAATACCTCAGAAAAGACTTGTTAAAATCCTTACCGAAATAAAAAAGCAGCTCCCCTGGGTTGTAAGGGTCGGCTCATATGCCAATGCCAAAAGCCTTAATTCAAAAACCCCTGATCAGCTTAAGGAACTCAAAGCTCTTGGTTTAGGCATTTTATATATGGGGCTTGAATCAGGTGATGATGTTACTCTGGAAAATATTAAAAAGGGTGCCTCTTCAGAACATATGATAGAAATGGGCAAAAAAGCCAAAGAGGCCGGATTTAAACTTTCAATTACCGTTCTTCTGGGAATAGCTGGAAGAGAGCGTTCTATTATTCACGCAAAAGAAACCGGAAGAGTGCTTTCTGCAATCAGCCCTGAATATATGGGAGCACTGAGTCTTATGCTGATACCCGGAACCCCTTTGCACGACGATTATGAATCCGGTAAATTTGAGCTTATTACTCCGCTTGAAATGTTAAAAGAACTGCGGGCAATGATAGAGGCCACAAATGTTTCAAAAGGCCAGTTCCATGCCAATCATGCTTCAAACTATCTGTCGATACGAGCAAGGTTGCCAAGAGACAAGGAGTCTACATTAGCTCAGATCGATAAGGCCCTTTCCGGCAAAATTTCATTAAGACCTGAATATCTTAGGGCAATGTAAAAAAAATATACCGGATGGCTGCTAACTTCCTGACAATTAAATTGATTTTATCAGACTTCAATAAATCCTTGCGTATGTTTTAAAACAGGTATAACAAATTCCATCAAAATAATATAAATCGACTTTAAAAAATATGATGGATTTGCAAAAAAGTTGAATAAGGAGAAAAACCATGGGTAATGATACGCCTGAAAACCAAAAGAATATAGATCAACTTTGTATAAACACTATACGGGCACTTGCAATGGATGCAATTCAGAAGGCCAATTCCGGGCATCCTGGCGCTCCTATGGGCCTTGCGCCTTTAGCTTATACGCTCTGGACTCGCATATTAAAACATAATCCGGCAAATCCTGCATGGTTCAACAGAGACAGGTTTATACTTTCCGGCGGGCATGCATCCATGCTTCTTTACAGCATGTTGTATCTGACAGGCTATGACCTTTCACTCGATGACATTAAAAATTTCAGGCAATGGCAAAGTAAAACTCCCGGGCACCCGGAATACGGGCATACATCCGGTGTTGAGACAACCACAGGACCTCTGGGCCAGGGATTTGCCAATGCAGTTGGTATGGCAATGGCAGAAAGACACACTGCAGCCTGTTATAACACCCAGGAGAGTGAAATTATAGATCACCACACATTTGTGGTTTGCGGCGATGGAGACCTTATGGAAGGAATCACTTCAGAAGCCGCTTCTCTTGCAGGACATCTCGGCCTCTCAAAACTCATATGCATTTATGATGACAATAAGATATCGATAGAAGGAACAACAGCTATCGCATTCACCGAAGATGTAGGCGCAAGATTCAAAGCCTATAACTGGCATGTACAAAAAGTTGAAGACGGAAATGATGTTGATGCAATCTTAAAAGCTCTTAAAAAAGCAAAAGCCGAAAAGAATAAACCTTCTTTAATAATGCTGCGTACCCACATAGCTTATGGTAGCCCAAACAAGCAGGATACTCCCGATGCTCATGGAGCACCTTTGGGCGAAGAAGAAATCAAGCTTACCAAGAAAAACCTGGGTTGTCCCGATGATACCCCTTTTTGCGTAACTGATCAGGCACTTGAGTTTTGCCGCAAATGTATTGATAAAGGTAAAAAAGCCGAGAAAAAATGGCAAAGACAATTCAAATCATATGAAAATGATTCTCCTGATCTTGCAGCCGGATTAAAAGATGCGATAAACGGCAATTTACCCGAAGGCTGGGAGAGCGGACTTCCTTCTTTTTCAAGTACGGATAAGGCAATTGCTACCAGATCGGCATCAGGCAAGGTCTTAAACGCAATTGCCCAGAAAGTAACTAATCTTATAGGAGGATCAGCCGACCTGGCCCCTTCAAACAATACTATTATAAAAGAATCATTTGATTTTCAAAAAGGCAGCTATAATGGCCGTAATATTCGTTTCGGGGTTAGAGAACATGCTATGGGCGCTATACTATCCGGTTTGGCTCTTCACGGAGGAATAAAGCCTTTTGGCGGAACCTTTCTCGTATTTTCCGATTATATGCGCCCATCAATTCGCCTTGCAGCTTTGATGAAAATACCGGTAATATATGTATTTACACACGACAGCATAGCTGTTGGAGAAGACGGCCCAACGCATCAACCTGTCGAACATACTGCAAGCTTACGCGCCATTTCGGGATTAACGGTTATCAGACCCTGCGATGCCAATGAAACAAAAGAAGCCTGGCGCTTTGCAATTAAAAACACACAAGGACCGGTTGCACTCATTCTTAGCCGCCAGAATCTTCCTATAATAGAAAGAACTGAATCCAATTCCGAAAGCCTTCTTGAAAACGGCGCATATGTTATTTACGACTCAATGCAAACGCCGGCAATAATACTTATTGCTACAGGCTCTGAAGTTCATATAGCAATTGAAGCGGCAAAAACCCTTGAGCAAAAAGGAATTTCTGCTAGAGTAATAAGCATGCCAAGCACAGAGCTTTTTGAAAAAGCGAGCGAAGAATATAAAGAAAAAGTTCTTCCACAGGATATTTCGAATCGAATTGTGGTTGAAGCTGGAATTACCATGGGATGGGAGCGTTATGCCGGAGATAAGGGAGAAATAATAGGGATTACCGGATACGGAGCTTCAGCGCCTGGCGGCACACTGATGAAAAATTATGGTTTCACTACAGACAATATAGTACAAAGAGCTGAGAAAATACTAAAATAAGGATATATCTTTATGTTTATGGATTACAAGATATTGGCAACCACCTTTATGATGGTGTTTCTTGCGGAACTTGGAGACAAAACACAGCTTGCAACATTTTGTCTAAGCGCTGAAAATAATTCAAAGCTTTCCGTATTTTTAGGTTCTGCCGGCGCTCTTGTTTTAAGTTCACTTATAGCGGTTCTATGCGGAACCGCTATAAGCAGGTTAATCCCTGTAAACTACATTAAAATAGCAGCGGGTGTTTTTTTTATCGTGGTAGGTGCATGGACTATTTATAGCGTGGTAAAAGTTACATGATCATATGAGTTCGGTTACGGCTTTGATAACGGCAGCGTAATCGGGCTCATCTGCAATTTCTTTTACAAGCTGAATATAGCGAATAATCCCCTGTTTATCTACTACAAAAACAGCCCTTGCAAGCAGCCTCATCTCTTTTATCAAAACACCGTATGCTTGACCAAAAGAAGCATTCATATGATCAGAAAGAGTAATAACCTTGTCCACTTCGGCAACCCCGATCCAACGTTTCTGGGCAAACGGAAGATCCATGCTTATTGTTAAAATTACAACATCATTGCTAAGTTTGGCGGCTTCAGTATTAAACCGCCTGGTTTCCATATCGCAAACGGGAGTATCAAGAGAAGGAACTGATGAGATAATACAAACCTTTCCTGAAAAAGATGATAATCCTTTAGCTTTCATGTCATTATCGGTCACTTCAAAATCCGGCGCTTTATCTCCGACTTTCAAACTTGCACCAACAAGAGTCAATGGATTTTTCTTCATTGTTACCAATCCGGTTCTTTCCTGCATTTTGGCCTCCTTGCTTATATGGTGAGTATTTAATCTTCTTTCATAGGAATTATAATTACTCTCTTTTCCGGATCTTTATTCTGCCTGTAAAACGTTGCAATATGCCCAATAATACCTGCAAGTTCGCATTCAGCCATTTTTTCGATTTCAGACGATATTTCCTCTTTCATAGCCTTTTCTTTAAAATCAAGAAACTTAACTTTTATAAGTTCGTGTACTTCAAGAGCATCGGAAACCGATTTTACCAAAGATTCCGTTAATCCCTTTTGACCTACAAAAACATACGGCTTAAGCTTGTGTGCAAGGCCTCTTAAATATTTTTTCTGGTATCCTTTTAGTTTTTTCAAAAGCATCCTTTCATTTCTCTACTTTTATGGAAATTGTAAAATTTGATTCTTTATCATTTCCGCCACTTGCAAAAAAAGTTTGCAATACTTCATTTTGTTTTTTGTCTGCACCACCTACTGTAACCCACTTGCCCAAAGGCATATCCAAAGAAGTGGCTGCCTCGCTATATCTGATTATGCCTCCATGTTTGCCTCTATGATGATCAGCATCTGATATTCTCGGAACAATTTTTACATAGGCCCGATCACCTCTTATTATCGGGGTTATTTCAAAACCGGTTTCAACATTTTCATAAACAACCGTGTCCATTGCAACAGGGTGCCTTTTGTTAAGGTTTACCCATCTTTCACGGTAAGGAACCCTTTGGCCGGTTACAATATAAGCCGGACTTCCCGAAGCAGTTCTTACGAAATATTGCCTGCCGGTGCTTTTTCTTTTGTTACTATCTTTTAAACGAACATCCACCCCATCAGATTTTTGGCCTGAAGAGATTTTCCAGTTTTTCCCATGCACACCACCTTTTACTGCAACAGCCCTGTTTTCATCGATTTCATTTTCATTAAATCTTATAGTTATTTTCGCCTGCTCAATTGCTTTGTCAAATTTTTTCATTACCTGAAGAATTCTTGCAACCGATTCCTCGCTGTCTTTTACAACAAGAGAATTTGTCCGCTGATCCATAGTTACTAAACCATCTTGCGTAAGCAGATTTTCAACTATCATAAGAGCATCATCTGCACTGCGATAATGAATCTGTATTATTTCAACCGTATCTGCAAAGCATACGCAGTAACTAAAAAACCATAATATTACGATTTTTAAAAAGGATATTGTTTTCATATAAATCCTTTCGAAATCTTTTTGCACATCTTGAAAACACAACTGCGGTTTTAATTGAATTATCTCTTTTTTAAAGGTATATGGCAACTATAGATTAAAGACACGGCTGCTTCAAGGATGTTTTTTGTTCTCAACTTAACCTTGACATAAAAAGAACTCATGGTAATATGCATTAAAATTGTAGCCCAACTAATTGTTATGCTTCATTCTCTTAAATAATATTTGCTGGAGAAGGATCATGCCTAAAACGAATCCATTTTCAAAAACTGTCAAATACAGCTTTTTATATATAATAGCACTATCAATATTATGCAGTGTTTTCTGCCCGAAATTTTTATACGCTGAAAGCATCCCTCAGAATAAAATTATTATTAAAGATAAATTTATCCCTGCTCCAGGGCCTTCAATCGGAAAGGTGCTTTATGTAAAACCCAATGTTATTATAATTCATTCCGATAAAAGATGCGGATACAAAGCCAAAAAAAATCTCCCCCTTTTTTCCGGAGACAGGCTTATCACGCAGGATACAGGGCGTATTGAAATCGCTTTAAACGATGGAAGCACTTTGATTCTTTCTCCTAAAACAGATATGGAATTATCTGAAAATGTTTATGACCATCAAAAGAAGATAAGATCCTCATTGATAAATATGTATCTTGGAAAAGCTCGTTTTCTCGTTACAAAACTTGTAAAATTCAGACTGTCTGCTTTTAAAGTCAGGACAGCAACAGCTATAGCCGGGGTGCGGGGTTCTGATTTTGTTATTACAGCATCTCCCGTTTCTACAGAAATAGCGGCCCTGGCAAAAACAAGCCTTGAAGTTACAAGCACAAAGTCTCCGTATAAAATCACCTTTCTTTCCGATTTCGAGAAGGTATCTGTTGAAAAAGATGCCCTGCCATCTTCGGTCGAAAAAATTCCGGCAGAAGAAATTGACCAAATTTTGAAGGAATTTCAGCCATCACCAGGTTCCAACATATCCGAAGGAAGTGCTATTATTAACAACCTTTCAGGAAAAGGTCTGACAAACATTGCTATAGGAAAAGGAAGCGAAGCTAACCTTGGCACTGTAAAAATAAAAGGCTCCAATATCAAAGGTGCGATAATCAATGACGCATCAGGTTCAAATATGACAAATATTGCTATAGGAAAAGACAGCAAAGCAAATCTTGGTTCGGTAACAGTTGAAAATTCAGATGTAAAAGGCGCAATAGTGAATAAAAGCAAGGGAACAAATGTTACTAATATCGCCGCAGGAACCGATGCAGAAGCAAACACAAGTTCAGTCATAATTGAATAAGAATAACCGCTTGAACAAATCCGGCATTAAAATTATACTTACTGTAATAAGCGGCATACTCCTTACTGCTTCTTTCCCCAGGATAGATTTATCATGGCTTGCCTGGCTTGCTCTTGTTCCCCTTCTTGCAGCAATAAACAATCTTGGATTTAAGCAAAGCTTTAAGCTGGGACTGTTAACCGGCCTGGTGCATTATATCACGCTGCTTTACTGGCTTTCGTATACAATGGGAACATACGGACATCTTCCCCCATACCTTTGCCTTCCAATACTTTTTATTTTTTCTTTATACCTTTCCCTTTACATAGCTTTGTTTTCAGGATTGGCAACAAAGTTGATTAACAAACCGGCTTACCTTTTTATTTTAATCCCTGCTTTATGGGTTTGCATTGAATACATCAGATCCAATCTTTTTACGGGTTTTCCCTGGGAACTTATCGCATATTCACAATATAAGTCATTGCACATTATACAGGTTGCAGATATATTAGGATCATATGGAGTGTCTTTCCTGATAACCTTATCCAATACAGCGGTTTTTGTTCTGTTTCTGTTTCTGGCTAAAATAAAATGGCAGGAACAAAGGATATCTTTAAAAGATGTTGCAATATCAATGCTTGTATTTATATTTGTTTTCGCTGGATGCTGGTATTATGGAAAAGAGCGGATAAATGAAATTGATAAAATCGCATCGGATTCTGAAAAAATCAGGGTATCTGTAATACAGGGTAATATAAAGCAAACTGAAAAATGGGACCCAGCATTTCAGCTATCAACTATAAAAAAATATAAAAATTTATCCAGCTCTGTTAAGTCCGATAAACCCGATCTTGTTGTATGGCCCGAAACAGCAGCTCCTTTTTACTTTATTTACGATACGGGTTTGACGAAAATTGTGCAAGATGTTGTTTCTGAAACAAAAACCAATTTTTTGATAGGTAGTCCCTCTTTTATCAGAAAAACGGACAAAATTGAATATTATAATACTGCGTACCTACTTGGTCCTGATGGAAATGTAACCGGCAAATATAACAAGTCACACCTTGTACCGTTTGGTGAATATGTGCCTTTAAAAAAATGGCTTCCCTTTATAGGAAAAATTGTAGAAAATGTGGGCGATTTTTGTTCAGGCAAAAAAGGAAGCACAGTAAGTTTAAACGGTAATAACCTCGGCGTGCTTATATGTTATGAGCTTATTTTTCCTTATCTTGCAAGGGAACAAGTAAAAAACGGAGCAGGGTTGCTTGTAAATATTACAAATGACGCATGGTACGGAACAACAAGTGCGCCATATCAGCATTTTTCAATGGCTGTGTTCAGAGCCGTTGAAAACAGGCGCTCATTAGCAAGGGCGGCTAATACCGGAATAAGCGGATTTATTGACCCTGTGGGCAGAATAATTGATTCTACCAATCTTTTTGAAGATGACGCCATGACAAAAACCGTTCCTGTATTAACCGGAAAAACTTTTTACACGAATTACGGAGATTTATTTGCATTTGCCTGTGTGGCAATAGTAATATCATTTTTTATGATAATATTATTAAAGAATAAACAGCATCGAAACCAATAGATAGGAGAAAATAAAATGTCTTATGAAATTAAACAAAGCTTAAAGGATATCAGTCTGAAATTAGAAGAATTAAAGTACTATCTTTGACTTAGATAACAAGGAAAAAAGATTAAACGAAATAGAATTTTTAATATCAAAAGATAATTTCTGGGAAAATCATGATAAGGCAACCCCCCTTCTTAAGGAAAGAAGACTTCTTTCCGGTAAGGTGGAAAGTTTTAAAAGCCTTGTCAAAGATTTGGAAGAAAGTGAAATACTTCATAATCTCGCAATAGAAGAGTCCGATTCCAAAACCATTGAAGAAGTTTCCGGCCTGATCCGAACTCTTAAGGCAAAAATAAAAGATTTATCCCTTACCCTCATGTTAGACGGTGAAGACGACCCGAATAACGCCATTGTTTCCATAAATGCCGGTGCAGGCGGAACCGAAGCTCAGGACTGGGCTGAAAAACTCTTTAGAATGTATACAAGATGGGTTGAACAAAAAGATTTCAAGTTTAACCTTATAGATTTTCAGCCGGGCGATGAAGCCGGAATAAAAAGCGTAACCTTCACTGTTGAAGGAGAATATGCTTACGGATACCTTAAAACGGAAAAAGGCGTACACAGACTTGTCAGAATTTCTCCTTATAATGCAAACGGAAAGAGACATACTTCTTTTGCTTCAGTTTTTGTATATCCGGAACTTGACAATGACATAGAAATTGATATCGACGAAAAAGACATACGGATAGATATATTCAGGGCAAGCGGTGCCGGCGGTCAGCATGTCAATAAAACAAGCAGTGCTATCCGAATAACCCATATGCCAACTGGCATAGTTGTTCAATGCCAGCAGGAAAGATCTCAGCATAAAAACAAGGATATGGCAATGAGCGTTTTAAAATCGCGCCTGTACCAGCTTGAAAAACAGAAACAGGATGATAAGATGCAAGAGATCCATGACAGTAAAGAAGAAATTGCATGGGGAAGCCAGATCAGATCATATGTACTTCATCCTTATCAGTTGATAAAAGATCACAGAACAAATCTTGAAACAGGAAATACAGCCGCTGTTCTTGACGGGGCAATTGATCCTTTTATAGAAGGTGTTCTTCTTTCCCGGAAAACATAAACGGATTTAAATGCTACAAAAAACCTTAATTAACCCGATAGACATAATCAGTAATTATTACGATCCTGATTCGAGATTGTTTTATATTCTTATGCAACATAATGAACATGTATTACAGAAAGCCCTTGATGCAGCATCTAAAGTACCACATCTTAAACCGGATCTGGATTTTATAAAAGAAGCGGCTCTTTTACATGACATAGGAATTATTAAAACGGATGCGCCAAACCTTGGCTGCTTCGGCAAACACCCTTATATACAGCACGGTGATCTTGGCCGCATGATTCTTGAAAATATCGGTCTTTTCAGGCACGCTCTTGTCTGTGACAGGCATATGGGAGTTGGAATGTCAAAAGAAGAAATTGCAAAAAACGGACTTTTGCTTCCTGCGCGCGATATGATTCCTTTATCAATCGAGGAACAGATCGTATCTTTTGCCGACAAGTTTTTCACAAAAAATTGGGAACAAATTGTCATAAAAAATCCCACCGACAAGATAATTGATCAGCTTGAATCATACGGTGGAACAGGTTACTCGGAAAAATTCAAATCATGGTTGGAAATGTTCGGATAATATATGTTTTGTGAACATCTTAAAAAAGCTCTTCGCTTTTATTTTATTACAGACGATTCGTCTCCAACGCTTAATCCATTGGAACAGACACATATCGCAATAAGAGCAGGAGCCGGTATTATCCAGTACAGGAATAAATTTTTTTCTTCCGTTTATTATGACGAAGCAAAAGCAATAAGAGATATTTGCAGATGCAACTGTGTTTTCTTTATCGTAAATGACAATATACTTCTTGCAAAACTTTTAAAAGCAGACGGAGTCCACCTTGGCCAGAATGATGAACCTGCTCCTGCTGCAAGAAGAATTCTCGGTTCAAATGCTATTATCGGGATATCAGTTTCAAACACGTACGAACTTTATAAAACCAATCTATCGGAGTGCGATTATATAGGAACCGGGCCTGTTTTTGCCACAAGTACTAAAAAAGACGCAAAAAAGGCTACCGGGCTTTCAGGTCTAAAATCCGTAACAGAACAATCGCCTGTTCCCGTTGTAGCAATTGGAGGAATAGATGATTTTTCAGCCCCCTCTTGTTTTGATAACGGGGCTGCAGGTGTTGCTGTTATCAGCTCTGTTTCAAGAGCTTTTGATCCTATGCAAAACGCTTTAAAACTTGGAGCAGCCTGCTCTTCTTCTCCGCGCTCCTTTATTGAAAGCCCATGGAGTACAGAATCAGAGCCTGGTGAATTTGGGCTTATTGAAAAACTTATAAAAGCCATACCGGTAAATTCAAAAATGTTAGTTTCCCCCGGTGATGATGCATGTCTTTTAACTTCTCTTTCAAATCCTGTAATTACTACTGATACGCAAAGAGAAGGGGTACATTTCAGTCTAAACTGGCAGACTCCGGAAGAAATCGGAATCAAAGCAGTTGAAGTTACGTTAAGCGATCTTGCAGCAAGTTATGCAAGGCCTGTATCACTTTTCATCAATCTTTGTCTTCCCGCTTATGTTTCGGGCAGCATGATAGAAGAAATATATAAAGGTGCGCTTAACACTTTGAATAAATATGATTGCGCCCTTGCTGGAGGAAATGTTTCGTCGGGAAGCGAACTTGCTCTTGATCTTTTTGCAGTAGGTGAGGCAAGTGTTGATATTTTCCCTAAACGTTCAAATGCTAAACCGGGATACGGACTTTACTGCACCGGCCCTTTAGGCCTTGCCAGTGCCGGACTTGAATTATTAAAAAATAACGACCCGGCTTTTTCCGATCTTGTTTCAAAATTCAAGTTTCCTAAAGTTAGATTTGATGCAGCTCAAATTCTTGCAGAGGCAAAAATCGACTGTGTTATGGATATAAGCGACGGGCTTTCCGGTGATGCCGGTCATATTGCAAAAGCATCGGGTGTAACAATAGAACTTGATCTTAAATCATGCCCTGTTTCTTCTTCTCTTTTATCCTATTGCCAAAAATATGAAAAGAACCCGAAAGAATTAATAGCAAACGGCGGAGAAGATTACGAACTTCTTTTTGCTTGTCATCCTGATATCTACAAATCAATAGCAGATAAACTTAATACTTCTTTTCAGGTGGGAACTTGTCTTTTATTTAATGGAAAGCATATTCTAAGCCCTTTTAAAACTGGCTCATTCCAGCATGGGAGAAAATCATGAATACAGCCTTAACAATAGCAGGCTCAGACCCTTGTGGTGGTGCAGGAATACAGGCCGATCTTAAAACTTTTTCTGCTCATGGAGTTTACGGCACAAGCGTGATAACTGCCGTAACAGTGCAAAATACTCTAAAAGTTTATAGCGTGCAGGAGATAAACCCCAATATAGTATATGACCAGATTATATATCTTTTTGATGATATACATATTGATGCAGTTAAAATCGGAATGGTTTCAAGCATAGAACTTATCGAAACAATCGCTGCCGCATTAAAAAAAGTTAAAGCTTTAGCAATTGTTCTTGATCCTGTTATGATTTCAAAAAGCGGATACAGTCTTTTAAACACCGATGCCGCAAATGCTCTTGTAAAAAATTTATTCCCACTTGCAGAAGTAGTAACTCCAAATATTTTTGAAGCCCAAGCTCTTACAAAAAGTAAAATATCAACAGTAGAAGATATGAAAAATGCAGCAGCAAAAATACTAAATTCCGGTGCAAAAAAAGTAGTTGTTAAAGGCGGGCATCTTGAAAAAGAACAGGCAACAGATATACTATTTGATGGAAACACCTATACGGAATTAACTTCCAGGCGGATAGAAACAAAAAATACTCACGGAACCGGCTGCACCTTTTCTTCGGCAATAGCATCAAACATTGCTAAAGGCATGGGCTTTAAAGAAGCTGTTTCAGATGCAAAAATATACATAACCAAAGCTATACAACATTCAATAAATATCGGGCATGGTCATGGCCCGGTAGGTCACTTTTTCAATTTTACGTCAAATTTCCCCGCTAAAGCGTCAACCAGATGACACTTTTATCCTAAGCTTTATGCCAAGAACAAATGAAAATTATATTGTATATGCAAATTTAAACTAATTTTATTTTATATTTTAATTGCTTATAACAAATAATATTGTTGGCACATTATGTGCTCATCACCTCTATTTATAAATAGATCTCAATTGATAGTGCCGTAAAAAATCCATCCCGTCATGCCGAGCTTGATCTGACACCAATAACTTATTTAATTAACTGGATATAGGCTATGATCGCTATGATAAAAACTGGCATTTTACGTCTTAATATGAATTAGTTTGTTTGTTTTTGTTTGGAAGAAAAAAAGTATGGGATATGCAAAATAACAGCCTTATTATAAATAATATTTCAAAATATGTAAATATCTCCTTAATTATTAAATTAATCGGGGTATTACTATTTATTTCTTTAACTTTCCTGCCTGGCGTGGCATGGGTAAGTATATGCAATGCCGAATCAATATCCACCGCTGACCTGACAGAGCTAAGTATCAGGGAACTAATGGAAATTGAAATTGAAATTACCACAGCTTCCAGAAAAAGTCAGACAATTGCAAATACAGCCGCTGCCGCTTTTGTAATCACACAGGAAGATATCAGACGCTCCGGCGTGACCAGTATTCCCGAAGCCCTGCGCATGGTTCCCGGATTGCAGGTTGCCCGAATAGACGCAAACAAGTGGGCCATATCATCTCGCGGATTTAACAGTCGCGTTTCCAATAAGCTGCTTGTGCTTATGGATGGACGAACGCTTTACTCCCCTCTTTACACTACTGTTTTCTGGGATATCCAGGATACCCTTCTTGAAGATATTGACAGAATAGAAGTAATACGAGGGCCCGGCGCAGCTTTATGGGGCGCAAATGCAGTAAACGGAGTTATAAATATCATCACCAAAAACACTAAAGATACAACTGGCGGGCTTATAAGCGTGGGAGCCGGAAAAGAGGAAAGAGGGTTTGGTAGTTTTCGTTTCGGCGATACGCTTGGTAAAAATGCATACTACCGCATCTTTGGCAAATATGCCGACAGGGATGAATCCAAATATTCATCGGGACATGATGCAGCGGATGACTGGGATATTTATACTTTAGGATTTCGAACGGATTGGAATCCAACAGAAACTGATTCCGTTATGTTTCAGGCAAATAATTCCAGTGCGGATAGTGGCGCGGCAACAACTGTCCCAAGTTTGACACCACCCTATTCAACAGCTCTAGTAGAAGATAATAACAATGAAGGCATAAACTTTCTTACAAGATGGCAACGTATTTTATCGAATACATCGGACATGATTCTTCAGTTATATTATGACAGAACAAAACAAAGTCTGTCTATAATCGGCGAAACAAGAAATACATATGATCTGGATTTTCAACACCGGTTTTCCCCATTAAAAGACCATGAAATTATATGGGGGCTCGGGTACCGGCTTACAAACGATAAGATAAAGCCTTCCTACTCTGTACATATTGATCAGAAAAGTCGCACCGATGATCTTTTCAGTGCGTTTGTACAGGATGATATAAAAATATTTGAAGATTCTATGAGGTTAACTATTGGTGCCAAGTTTGAATACAAAGACTATATAGGTTTTGAATTCCAGCCCAATATACGTGCACTATGGACACCTGATAAACAAAACTCAATATGGGCGGCATTTTCAAGGGCAGTGAGAACACCTTCAAGAGGTGAAAGAAATGCGCGGGTTGATTTTTTTGTACTACCTCCAGGTATTCCTCCAAACTCATCAGGGCTCCCCATACTTATATCAAATATCCCCAATGATAAACTCAAACCCGAGATACTATATGCCTATGAAATAGGCTACCGGAATCAGATAAGTGACTCAATTTCAATGGATATCACAGCTTTCTATAATATATATAATGATCTTAGATCAACCGATGCGGATTATACGGCTGTATTTTTTGAATCTGATCCTCTTCCGCCTCATCTTGTAGCGCCCATATCGCTTGGCAACGATGCTCATGGACATACTTATGGCATAGAAGTATATGGAGAATGGCAACCAATTGCATGGTGGAAGATCAAACCGGCTTATTCCTTTTTGCATATTAACATTACAAAATCTCCAAGTAACTTTTCTATTGAATCACTTGATAAGGCGGCACCAAGGCATCAGATATCCTTAAGATCAAATATGGATCTTCCCATGAATCTGGAGCTTGACCTGTGGCTTCGTTATATTGACGATCTGCCGGTTATAAATATTGATGGATATTGCATGATGGATGCCCGCTTAGGGTGGAAGCCCACTCAAAATCTTGAATTATCTCTTGCTGGACAAAATATTTTTGACAACCAGCACAAGGAGTTTAATGACTCAGTTCTGAATTTAGTTTCTACCGAGGTGGAACGTACAATTTATTTTAAGGTTACATGGCATTTTTAACAGCATACATATTATAATTAAATGATTATACATAATCAAAACAAATATTATAAGGTATTTACAGCTAATAAGGTTACAAAATATATCCTCTGGGTAATCCTTATTCTGATGATATCCGTATCGATTCCTTCGTCATTGACTTATGCATCGGAATCTTTAAATACGGAATCCAAACTAAAGGCGGCATTTATTTATAATTTTGCCAAATTTGTCGACTGGCCTGCCACAGAAAGTAAAGATACCTCATCCCAACCGTTTGTAATAGGCGTACTGGGCCGTGATCCCATAATTGAAAAACTTCTAACTATTGAGGGAAAACTCATAAAAGGCAGGAAACTGTCTGTCAGAACATTATCTGACATTAAAGAGATAAATGACTGTCAGGTTGTTTTCATAAGCACTTCAGAGAAAAATAATCTTATCGGTATCTTAAATGCCATCAAAAATAAAGAAGTACTTACTGTAAGTGATATAAAAAATTTTGTGGATGAAGGTGGAAACATAGGATTTGTAAGGGTAGAAAATAAAATACGTTTTGATATTAACTTAAAAACAGCCGAAAAATCTAATCTGAAAATCAGGTCTGATCTTTTGTCGCTTGCAAGAAGAATTATAAATTGAGAGAGCCACTTTCAAAACGTTTCAGTTTGGTCAAGCTCAAGGCGGGCGAAAATTTCAACCACAGGAATACATTTAGTATTTCGAGGATTGAAATTTGAGCCCAACGCAGAGATCGGCCAAAATGGGGCGTTTTGAAACTG
>JAHITX010000072.1 GCA_018817425.1 Pseudomonadota bacterium | reverse complement strand
TCGTGGAGGACTCACCCCACTGAAGGGCCGAACATGAAGAAAGTGTCAGGCCCCATGAGCTTCGATAGGCGATGAACCCGAACGGGGGAGCCATATTTTCGGACGCGTCATGGAATGATCTGCCACTGGGGTCAATCTGCAGTAACTGCCTTGTGGGTTGCAACCTTGATCCGGCTACGGCCCGATTATCTTCGTGAACCGCCTGGTGCGGACCGCCGGGTAGGTCGGCAGCCTTTCGGCTGCTTTCCCCCCTGAGAACCATGCATGAGACTTTCACCTCACAGGGCTCAAGCATTGATAAGGCACCGTTGGGCACCCGGTAGTAAATCGTTTCGAACGTTTATCAAAATATTCATACCAGTTTGGATCATAAGGATTGGCATTGGCTTTTATTTTGATATGGCGACGAATAGGCGTGTCACTCATTCGAAGAAGTTGAAGTTTCCCTCTTTTTTCACAAAACACCCAATTCCTAAAACCTTTCCGCTGAAAATATTTGGATTTTATCCATTTGAGCGGTTTGTTCGGGTGTCTCCTTACGGCCCATTGCCAAGTCATTTTCCAGATAGCTGAATCAATCTTGTCATAGACTTCCTGACTGACAACATGACGGTAAAAATTTGCCCACCCCCTTATTATTGGATTGAGCATACCAATCAGATTATCGGTCTTTGCGGACATATTGTCCTTTAGGATATATCTGATTTTTCTTTTGACCGAGACAATACCGGCTTTTGACGGTTTAATCAGAAGCTTTCCCTTGTACTTTCTTATGTTGAATCCCAGAAAATCAAAGCCATCGTGAATATGACTTATCCGGGTCTTTTCTTCTGATAATGACAACCCACGTTCTTTAAGAAAATGTGATACCAACGGTTTAACTTTGTTGGCAAGCATCTCCTCTGATTCTCCGGTTATGATAAAGTCATCCGCATATCTGACAAAATGCACTTTTTCTGATTTCTTGAACCTCTTGAAAAGAAGCTCCTGAAGCCCGTCCAGTACCATATTTGCCAGCGTAGGAGAGATAATTCCTCCTTGAGGAGACCCTTCTTCCGTAGGATTGTAGATACCTCTTTCAAGATAACCGGATTTCAACCACAACCTGAGTTTCTTCTTATGCATTGGGATATTGTCGCCCATCCAATCGTGATTGATATGGTCAAAGCATCCCTTTATATCTCCTTCAAGGATATATTGTGCACTGCCTTTACCCCTTAAGGCGTTAAAACAGGCATCAATAGCGTCTTGAGCAGATCTCTTTTTTCGAAATCCATATGAATGATTATCCGCGATGCATTCCGATACCGGGTCAAGTCCCAGCAGTTCCAGTGCCTGTTCGGCTCTGTCCTGCATTACCGGAATACCAAGCGGACGTTTCTTGCCATTCTTTTTGGGGATATAAGTGCGTTTAAGGGGCTGCGGCTTGTAGTCTGCCAAGTTTAACTTTTTGGCTTGTCGCCACTTCTTTGCAGGCGTATCAAGTAATTCGTTGTCAACACCTGCCGTTCTTTTTCCACGATTTTCAGACACCCGCTTTACGGCCATGAGTTTGCCGGCGAATGACCGAGCCAGTAGTCGTTGAAGACTGCGAACACGTTCCATGTTCCCGGCTTTTACTGCCTTCACGATACGTGTTTGCAAACAATTTACAGCCTGCTTTACTTTCTTCCAGTTAATGGAATCCCATAAAACAGAATTGCTCTTCCGGCCGTCAATGGGTAAATTCCATTCTCTATCCACACCTGAAAGATTAAGTAGTTGCATACATTTCCCGTGATTCAATACCTGTCGGAAGTCTGCTCACTTTCGTGCCGGGTAAATTATAAACCCGTATCCACCCCATTACAGGATGGCATTTGCTTTCTCCGACCTCCTTTACCCACTTATCTATCGGCGTTCCTTACGGATTGCTTTCCATCGTGAAATGGAGACAATTGGGCTTACCATGTTCCGCTGATTCTATACGATGGGTTAGTGTCTGCCTGTTTGCCGGGGGAATCTTAGATCGCGTGAAGTGACAAGCGAACACTTCAACCTTACCCCTTACCTTTTGGTTCAGGCCAGTCAGCATCTTTAGCCTGTTCACGCTAACGACATTTATCAGCAGTTCAAATATATTACACATGCCATCATTTCCAGCTCCCATCCGGACGATGCTTCCAGAGTTGAGCTCCTCTCGCAAGGCACTCTCCCAGCCGAGGCTGAGGGCTTCATTGTCCCCCGGGCTTCACACAAAGCCGTTACCGGCAATGCATGCCGGGGTAGAAAACTACTGACGATACAGTAGGCTGAATCAAAGTTCAGCTATAAAAACAGCGACTTCATGTCGCAACGCATGCCAGGTGGTGTGGGGGCTGGGGGTTAAAACCCCCGGCTACCCGATTGTGTGCCGGGCACGGCACGTATTCTAAAGGGTGCGATGAGCATACCCTTTAATTTAAAGCTCATCAAGTCCCAAACCCAGCCTGATGGAGGTGAAGGGTATAGCGGTATGGCAACCGGGTTTCCGGTGACGGTGCCTGGGAAGGAGGCTGCCTTGCTTCGGCAGGGTACCGCGAACGCACGGGGCGATAAACAAGAATCGAGTCAGGCGGGTTTGGTGGGACGAGCCTGCAACACAAGGCGAAGTCCTCTATCCATTTTAAGCCAAATACGTATACTCGGCGCTCATGTGTGGAAAGATACGTGTTCACCCCGGGAGATCTGCCACGATGTCCGTCAATGGACTGACCGAACCGTAAGGGGAGGCGACCATGTGGCAGAAGTCAGCAAAGGGCATAGTAGTTGGTGGAAACGAGCCGGGCCTCCCAAAAGCGGGAGAAGTATACCAGGAGGCCTCACCCCGACGAAGGCCCGAACTGTGCCCGGCCGAATGGTTTGGGTAAATGGTCGTGGCTGTCAAAGAGCATGTTCTTACCGGCATATCGCAGCAGTGGCTGAAAGGTCGGTAGCGTTCAGCTTGAATAGAGCCCAACAGGCAATGGTTTTATCATTGCTTGTTATGACCAGCCGAACCGCCGGATACGCGATCCGTATGTCCGGTGGTGTGGGAGGGGCGCCCCGCGAGGGGCGTCCCTATCCCTATAGCCCGCATGTAAAAGGAATGCGTAAAATCAGAAACTTGCATTGAAAAATTGTTTTCTCTCTTTACTTGTCCTGGGATCTTCAGAAGCTGGCAACGGGAGAAATATTTTTTCATTGGTAACCTTATTAGTTATACTGCCATTCCCTTTCCAATAAATCACTTGATTTCCAGATCTTGGAGTTACCACAAGCATATCATTATTTGAACCAAGATTTTCACATATGAAGTCCCACCCAGGAAGGTCAACCTTGTGAAGAATAGCTATTCTATCACCTCGGGTTTTTTTAATATCAATTCCAGCCAACAATAACCACTTAGGTTTTTTATCTAATGTTACAATTTTAGGCGCTATAACTTTTTGTTCTGCATGGTATTTTCTATGGATATTCTTATTTCCTACACTACAGCCGTTAATGAAGAATAATATGGAAAACAATAGTACGAACTTGATTATTGACCGATTTCTGTAAATTTTCATAAATACCTCCTTGTTCGGATAAGTTATTATAGCCATATGTTTGGCTAACCGCATAACCGGATGGTAAAGGAGCGTAGCGGATTTACCAGTCCGAGTTAATGCGGTTGTTCGCGATTATTTATCTCGGAAATCTTTTATAGACTTCATCAGCTTCATATCGGCTTTCCAGGAAAGATCATCCGACAACAGCCCCTTGTTCGCTGTTTATGATTTTTGAATCCTTACTTTGAGTTCGTTGGCTGAGTAGGCTGGGACTTGTTTATGAAGCATCGCATGGCAGTTGGGACAAACCGGCATCAAGTCATGCAACGGGTCAACTTCATACGCTTCCCCAATTTCTGATAATTGTCGGAGGTGATGAACATGTATGAATCCTTTGCCGATTTCACCATATGTTGATTCAAAGTCAAAACCGCAAATTGAGCAAGAACTTCCGTGATGTTGAAGACACGCTTGGCGTGCCCTTGGATCTCTTTCATAGGCGTTGATAGAAATACGGCGGATTGCGCCTTCCCAATATCGCTCCGGAGTAAGTATTTCCTCCGATAAGGTAAGCGGTGAGAGTCCAATTTGCGTAAGATGGGCAGACCAGAGAGCTTCAAGTAAGGCTGCTTCATCTGGGGATATAGTCATCCCGCTTGCTTGCGGCGTCCAATTTATGTTTTTAATTTCCTTTTGAAGAATTGTTTTCCCTAAAATCTGTTCTTTTTCAGGATGCAGGAGAACGTCAAATCGAATACCAACATACAAAGCAGTTTTGTTTGGATCTGAATAATGTTCTGCTTTATAAGTGGAAGACGACACGAGACCAGACGCCATTATGCCACTGGGTGAGAAGGGGCCAAGTCTGATCAAGAAGGCTCTATCCCCTGGAACTATCTTTTTTGTGACTCCACAGGACCATGGTTCATTAAAAAATTTCTGCCTCTGGTACGTCTCTATATCAGCATCCAAAGTAGTCCAATTCCATTTGCTTGGGTTCCATGAAAATAAGTATGTAGCCATAGTTTTTTCCCTCAGCGAACACAAGCATCAGCGCGCGAAGCCACTTTGTTTTAAAAGCATTCAGAGCTGGTCGGGAAAAACTGTACAGTTGCTTAAGTGGTAAAGCTGTTCTAAATTGATTTTAAAATATAGAAAGGAGCAGCGGTAAAATGAAGAAATTAAGAAGGAATCATGGAGCAACGTTTAAAGCAAAAGTAGCGA
>JAHITX010000071.1 GCA_018817425.1 Pseudomonadota bacterium | reverse complement strand
TCCCTCGCCCTAAATAAAGTGCGTTTCTTTGAAAACGCACTCCTACCCATTATTCAAAAAAAGATATTTCCTTATATATAGATACCGGGCTTGTCCAACCACAGGATAAGATTGTGGCTACGCACAATCTATCCTTATTCGGTAGATTTTTTTAAGTAATTCTCATTTCTTTACCTCAAAAAAAAGAGCAACTCCGGAGAGTTGCTCTAGCTAAGACTTGTACAGGATTTATTGTTGTGTTTTTGGTGGTAATGCTTTCTGAGTATTTTTACTTATAACTACGTCTATTTCTTTCATTGTCTCTTCTATTACTTTTTTTGTACCATCAGCCACCATCTGCATTTTCTGTTCAGATGTTTTATCTTTATTCGCAGAATCTCATTCAATCTCAATCGCTTTTACCCCAATTGCTTCAATCTTATTTTGGAAATCTTTTAATAATTTCGGCCTATCTTTTTCTTCTTTAGCTTCATAAATTTTCGCAAATTTCTTAAATTCATCCATTCTCTGATAACCATCATTCCCCGTAGTTATAACTTTCAAACCTTTTGCATAAGGAGAATCTGCACTTAATCTACCAATTTCTTTTTGCAAACTTTCTTTTTCTGCCGGCGAATCTCCAATAGCAGCAAATAATTTCACAGAAGAATCTAATCCTTTATTTTTGTCATCTGCACTCGCAGATGTTTCTAATTG
Organism: Pseudomonadota bacterium; assembly: GCA_018817425.1. Lineage (NCBI taxonomy): Bacteria > Pseudomonadati > Pseudomonadota > Pseudomonadota bacterium. The sequence continues at coordinate 15,586 of JAHITX010000071.1, read as the reverse complement.
ATTATTAATTGTTACAACTTGATTTGAAATTTGTTGTGAAGTATTTTGTGCATCAGTCGCTCCGCCTGAACCCGTAATTTGATCGTACTTCGTAATTCCAGCACCTAGAGCTTCGGTTTTTGCTAAGCCGTTATCTAAAGCAATTTTAAATTTTTTAAACTCTCATTCATTCGCCGCTGTTTCAATTGCTCCAGAGTAGTCTCATAACTTTTGTTTTATATCTTTTTGATTTGCGAGAGCTTGCATTTGAAGTTTCGTCAATGGATTTCACTTATTATTACTTATCATTTGTTTAGATGATTTTTGGGCTTCTGGTAAATTTGTAGAGGTATTAACAGCATGAATATCTTTTGACATTTGACTATTTCCTAATCCTGTCAATTCTCCCAATCTTGCCTTTTGCTCATATGTACTTGAATCTAATGATTCTTGTGCTAAAGTTTTCAAACTTGATAATCCAGCCAAACTGAATTTTTCTGTTGTATCCGGTGTATCCGGATTATTATCATGATCCACCTTCACAGGGAAAACCGGCGCGTATCTCAAAGACTTGAGTGCGAACTTCGCCGTGCTTTCTGCTCCGCCCTTAATCGTACTCACCACACCCTTCGCGATACTGTCGTTCATCGCCGCAAAAACTCCCATCCAAAGAATAATAATCGCCGCCATCTTCCACATAAAATTATATCCGCCGAACATATTATCAAAAAGCGTAGTATTCACACTGTCTCCTGACGCGCCAGTTACAGTCATTTCCTTTCCGGCCTTAAGCATAATATGCCCAATCACAATCGGAAAAGCCACCATCATCGGCATAAAGAATTCTTTGAAGATTTTTACATCACCTATTTTATCGGTAATTTTAAATTTATCACCCATGACAAACTCCAAAACCAGAATCGGTGAAAACGCGATTACAATCCAGATTACCACAAGGCGCGCCATCAGGACGATAAAAAGGCAGATAAAGACAATAAAATAAGCTATCGCCAAAATCACGGAAACAAATGAATCAATTGTAAGATTTTCCAGGGTTGTGATGTTATCTTGATTTTTAGCCATTGTCACAATATCGTTCCCCGCCAATCCTAATAAATAGGTTACTGTATTATTTTTATATTCAGGAACCTTCCCTTCCATTTGATTCATATTCTCAATCGCTTTTCGGACAACCTCAATTTTTACCTCTCTTTTAAATGTAATTTCTGTTGTACTGCCTGCTTTCCAATCCGCCAAACCCTGAGTAACCAAAAACTTGTTCACATCTGGCACACATAAGCTCTTTTCACTTACCGATACCATTCAGTCTTTATTAGTTACAATACATTGGGGCACTATTTTTTTGGTGTCTTCAGTGTCTACAGATGTAAAACTATTTGGAATCGCCAAAACCATCGCCGTACCGACATTGGAAACATCCAGCAAAACCTTGCACGCCGCCCACGAAAAATTCACCGCCACCAAGGCAATCACTATCTTGGGTAAAATCGCCTTAAGCTCCCATCCCGAAGCCGATCACGCTTCTTTGACCACATTGACAAAAGCCACAAAAAGCAAGACCAAAACAAAAACAACATTTACAATATCCCGCATCAATACCCAGATATTATTCAGCATTTCTTCCATGCTTCAACCATCAAAAATAAACTCATTTTGCATAAGTTTCCCCACATACCCCAAAACCGCCAAAGACGGCATCATCAAATACTTCGTCGCCGTAGACATCGCCGCCCCCGTCTTCTGAAGCGTTGTCTTCTGATCCGTCGACAACTTGGCGCTTGATGAGGGAGATGTGGTTATTGCCTCTTTTTTATTTTCTATTTTAGCAGTATTAGAATCTGCCAAAGGAATAACATCTTCTGCTCTAACTACAGATACAAATGAATTTACATGATTGAATATATCAATTTTATTATTTAAGAAAAAACAGATTCAAATAAAAACAAACAAACAATATAAAGTTCTTTTAAGTCTGGAATAATTTTTAAACACTTTTTTCATTTTTTAAAACATAAAATGTCATTCCCGTGAAAACGGGAATCTATTAATTAGGTTGTTAAATTATATAAATCCTTAATTTTTTTATTTATTTGATTTTCCATATATTTGAGCTGATGTTCATCAGCTTTTAATAAATAATTTTGTAATTTGGCTGTCATAATAAATTCCATCGTCTTATTAAAATCCACATAAGCAGGATCATTTTTTATCTTATTCACATCAACCCCCTTCAACAACTTATCCAAAATCCCTTTCATCTGATTATGAAGAGCCAAAAAATCTGCCTCCGTCTTCGGATTCTTCTCAAACTTTATAACCGGAATTTTCCGCTTCATAGCCTCCTTCGCCTCCTTTTGCTTTTGCTTCTTCGCAGACCCACCGTCCGACTCCAACCATTGCTTTCCCTCCCAATCAGGAAAAGTTTGATTTAAAACCCTTGGATCCCTTCTTTGATTTCTCAACAAAAAAACCAATTTATAAACCAGCTCTTTCTGCCAATCTCCCTTAAAAGTTACTCCATCATAAAGAACCTTCCCGCCGTAATTAGTAAAAAGTATTCCCTTCCCATCGCTAAAGAACTTTAAAAATCCTCCTGTTATTTGTAATTCATCCAGCGCTTCTTGCACTTCCTCCCGTGAAAATTCTCCAAAATCAGTAATCGTCAAGTCCTTACCATCACGCACATAGCCTTTCAAAGACAACCCCTGTTTCAGTTTCTCCACTTTCGCACGAGGCTTGTTCACATTCTTAGGATTTTCACCAGCAAAAGCAGACACCGGCAACATCAGCAACACAGCCGCCATTGCTATTCGAAGCAGTTTTTGGACATTTCCCACTCCTTCCGTAAATTTCACCTTATCTAAAGCTTGATCTACCATACCGCTCATATCCACTTCACTCACTTCCTTGCTAAGTTCCCCTTGAATTCCTGACTTATCCAACAATTTAGCTAAATCATCTACTTCTCTTTTTTCTACTAGCCCATCCTCTACAGTTTTTTTCAAAGCCTCCAGCAAAGCATGATCTTGCTTCAAAACAGCTTGAACTTCCTGATTCGCTAAAACATCTCCCGTAATTCCGCGTACCTTTGCATTCATTTACGCCTCCTTCAACCGCAATCGGTATTGTCAAAAAGTGTTTTGCATACCTAATCCCATATACTACCCAGTATAATTTCGACCAAAGAGAGAATACTTTACAAACACCATGCTAAAGCCTGTTATTTTTCCTCCCCCATATTTTAAAGCATAACATATTGTATATCGGAACATTCTTTTAATATATTTATAGAACTTTTAACATTTTTCATAGACTTCTCGCTATCCTCGAAATACTAAATGTATTCCTGTGGTTGATATTTTTCTCCCGCCTTGAGCTTGACCAAACTGAAACGTTTTGAAAGTGGCTCCTTTGATTTGTGATTTAATAAAGAAACCCGAACAAATATAAAGGTATTGTATTGCCGCTCGGATACAGGATATCATCTTTTACTATAAACGAGTTTTCAAGGTTGTTTTTAATCTGTTTTTTTGATTTGTTCTTGCCGCCAATCTCAAAGAAATAGTCTTGCACCTGAAAATCACCAATTTTGCTGTAAAATAATTTCTTCCCTGAATTTTGCATCATCTTAATGAAAAAAATTTCTCTCACAGTACCTTTATTATACGCAAAACCGATTTCATCAATTATTGCTTTGTAAATATTGGAATTATCCAGGTAGATTTTTTCAGTTTGTTTTATCAGGCCACTGCCTGATCTGTTTTCTTTAACAAGGCAAACGAGACCGGTTTCATTTAAGATTCCCAGATAGTTCTCAACTGTTTTGTTATCAAGCCCAATATGCTTTGAAATACTGTTTCGATTCAACTGACCCGGTGAAATAGTAGCCAGATATGAAAGGATTTTCCTGAAATTGTTTAAATTTTCCGTTTTGAGTTTGTAAAAATTGGATATGTCTTCATATATCGTTTTATCAATCACGTTTAATAATTTTTGATGATAATTATTTTCATCCTCAAACAAAAATGGGTAGTATCCATATTCGAGATATTCCTGAAAATGCCCTTTTATTCTTTCAATAAAGGCTATTTGTTCTATGAAAGCATCCGGATTTTCAATCAGTTCATCAAAGCTTATGCCCGGAATGGTTCGGCCCAACCGAAATTCAAGATACTCCCGAAATGACATACCTCCAATTGTAAAAACCGCCCCTCTTCTCGACAAATCATAAGCGCCATGGATTAAATTCATACTGGAACTGCCGGAAAAAACAATTTTAACATCCGGATATGAATCATAAATATTTTTTAATTCCTGATTCCAGGCAGGATATTTATGAACCTCATCTAAGAAAAAAATGCGAATGCCATCAATTTCGTACAGATCATCAACAAAATCGAGCAGATTCGACTGTGTAAAATATATATTATCTAAAGAAAGGTAGATACATTGATTCTTGTTTTCAATATGTTCATTAATATATTGAAGCATCAGGGTCGTTTTGCCGGTCCCGCGCGGGCCGACCAGCCCTGTAAGTCTGCTTTCAATATTAAAGGATTTAAATAAATAACGATATGTGCTGTAGTTTGTATTTTTAAGTAACCTTCGATAAACAGCTTTGAAATTGTCTTTCATTAGATTCTGCTCCAGATATATTAATTGATTATTGGAGTGTATTCTAATTTATGTGATTTATCAAGTTGTTTTTTTCGTGCTTCCCGGTGTACTTTGCGAAGTATTATTGGGCTCAAACCTTGAATTGTGATTTAAGAAAGAAATCTTGTATCTCAAAAGTACTACCATGGTAAATATAAAAGCGTTTAAAAAAGAAATCTCCAACCGCTGTTCGTTTGTGCTTCTTAATCAACAATCAAAGGGCTGTTGCCCAAACCGCTTTTCTTTTTCAACTTCTCCCCTCTAATATCGGAACTAAAGATATTCCTGTGCTCAATTCTCCCAATCATCAAATATGCCCCTTATCTAACATAGTCAGAAAATCATCGCTGCCGAGGGGAAGCCCGGTTTTTTCGTGCCGATAGAACAAATCTGCCTCCTCCATCGGCCTGGGTTCGGCAATAAAATCCTGCCACACCTTTTTAACCCTTTCAAGCAGTGGTTTTACCAGCACTAAAGAATCATCAGTACCTGCGATATGAGCACGGGCACTGCTCCAAGGCCAATCTTCCGGCTGGTCTACGTACTCTCTTTTGACCGGATTTATCTCAATATAGCGGGTACAGGCAATCAGGTATTTTTCATCAAGCAGATGTGATGAGTATCGTCCCTGCCAGAACTGACCGCTTTTGCCGGTTCGACGGTTTATATACCTGGTGTACCGACCATGGGCCGATCGAAGGCAGCCGGAAAGGGATTTCTTTTCCCTGGGAACAGAAATTAGGTGAACATGGTCCGGCATCAGGCAGTAGGCCCAGATTTCCACGCCATGCTTACGGCAGCAGTCAACCATAATCTCTATGTAGACTGCATAATCATTTTCATTCAAAAAGGCCTGCCGCCCATGTAACCCGCGCTGGATAACATGATGGGGCAGCCCCGGCACTGTAATTCTTTTCATATGTACTTGGCGTCAGGCGTTAATACTTTTGCATTCTATCACTGGCCTAATAAATATACCCATAAGTTAAGCCTGCCCCATCCTCCTTTTGTGACACTATTTTTTCTCCCTTAACTTCTACAATCAATCTATAAAAACAATAATCTTTCTTTTTTATGGAGTTTCTGCAGTAAAACTTTCGGGAAAGTGTTTCCGAATCTGTTTGTTCCCGACATGTCTGGACAACAACTTATAATTACTCTGCTCAAAACGGATTCTTCCTACAATAACAGCAGGATGAACTTTTAATTTTTCTGCTAAAGTGCATACCTCTGTTATTGATGCCTTGGCAGAAATGGGTTTTTTATCCCAAATCCTTTTAGGAATTAGTCCATTGCGGGCCATTTCATCTGCTTCTTTTTCGATTACATCTTCTGTTCCAACATGTTGTCCTCGCAAATCCAAGTCATCTATAATAAGTCGGTCGGATGCCGATAAATGTTTTGAAACATGGGCAAGCTCATGCAAAAGGCAAAACCAGAAATTGTCAATTCTATCATAGCGAAGTGTCAGGCCGACGACAGGAGACCCATCTGGTAGCAATATAGCAGCGCCGTCGAGGTAGGTTTTTGGAAGGTGAGAAACCACAACCAGATGAATCCCATGTTTCTCAAGATATTCTCTCGCAAGCAAAGGACCGTTTTCAAAATAACTCAGTCGTGCAACTTCCTGTAATGTGGTTAAATTGATTGAACCCTTAACATATTTAGTTTTTAAAGAATTTCCTCGAGCAAGAGACTGCACACGGATGCACCAAGCGGTGAGGGCAAATAAGTCCATCTTAGAATTATACCTGCCTTTTTTTCCCTGACGAAAACAAGCTTGTGGAACAGTTTCCAATCCACCAGCTTGTTCAATAAAACCACGTAACAATTCTTCGGCTTTTGCCTGTATATCATCCACCTTCGGAATCCAGCAGCGTTTTGCCATTTCAATTACTGGAAATCTGGACCACTCCATGTTTTGAATCTTGTCTGGAAAATCAGAACCAGGCTCTTTCAGCAGTACTTCGGCAGATATACCCAAGCCTTTGCTAAGAGATCGCATCATGGCCAAGGTAAGTGAGCGTTTACTATTCAGAACTTCAGAAACCTTACTTTTTGTACCAATAAAAGGAACCATGTCTTTTTGACCCAATCCTAGCTGATCCATGCGAAATTTAATCGCGTCAATGGGATCGGGATGGCTTATAGGGAAGTTTTGTTCTTCATACATTTCCACAAGCGCTGTCAGAAGTTCCAATTCGTCCATTTCAGCAGTACCGGATTTGGCATCCATGAGCTGTTCAATGCGGGATAGTGCCGCGTTGTAGTCTTTTTTATTTTTTATCAGGCGATTAATCATTTAGATCACCTCTGCATCAATTTTGTCATACTCCTGGTGTGTACCAATAAAGCGTATAAATACCGTTTTCGAATAATAGTTGATTCTGACAATCAATCGGTACTTATTGCCGGCAATATTGAAAACGATCCGATTTCCCTTGAGAATGCTGGCAGATCTATACTGAGTTTTTATATCTGCCGTGTTTGCCCACTGAGCATGTTGAGCTTCATAATACCATGCTTCCAAAGGCCCTTTTGCATCCTCATGCCCTGGCTGTTGATAAAATTCAACCAGGGTTTTTCGTTTGATTATATGCATATATTTAATCGGTTCCCTGAAGTATGTCAATAATAAAGTTCCCAAAATGGGAACATAATCTTTTTTTATAGATTAGCAAGTAATGAAGTATATCAGGCAAATCCATCTTCGCTTTCCTCTGTATAACTATCATTTATCATATGCAATATTAAATATAAAGCATAATAACATACCCCCATTCTTACCCAAAGTGTGCCTTCGGCATAACCGCATTTGTATCTTTCCTAAGTCCGGAGATTTATAAATAAATACAAAAGCGTATTATTGCAAAAAATCTACCGATAGGTTATATATAATTTCAAATCAATTTAAATAATTGCTGATAGTATTGGATCTGATAATTTAAAAGATCAATTCTATTATCTCATATAAGCTGGAGATTATTATCATGAGAGAAAAACAATTGCTCGAACGAATCACTTTTAATCCAAAAATCATGGTAGGTAAACCTGTTATAAAAGGAACTCGTTTAACCGTTGATTTTATCCTTAATCTTTTGGCACATGGGACTACAGAAAATGAGATTTTGAAAGAATACAAGGGTCTTACAATGGAAGATATACATGCTTGTTTCCTTTTTGCCACTAAGTCCCTTAAGAACACTGAATTTATGCCGCTTATGGCAGAGGAAGTATTAGCGTCAAACCTTGATCTGTGAATATCTACACTAAATCAATAATCAAGGTGGCCCCTTTTCTTTATATTTTATCCAGATCTGAGGACAGTTTTCTAACTGTTCTAACAAATTCATTTTGAAATTGAAAATTTTCCGCATTGGTAAAATTGGCAAAGTCCAGAAGGCCAAGGTTTCTTATTATATTGAGCAAGTCCAGCAAAGATTGTTCTGCAATGGACTCCCAGGCCAAAATCCTTTCTGCTTTATTTTTCGAATTTTCCCTGGCCACGGACAAGGCTTTGTATAGGTTTTCAGGATCTTTCTTAAAACCATGGTGCACCATCTCGTGTAAGAGCAGAAACAAGGCATCAACTCGATTCATCTTTACTAGTGTGGGGCTGTGGAAAAAAGAATATTGTTTATCAATACTCACATCTGCCTTGCCAAGCAATACTGTCTTTTCGAACCAGTTAAGGGTATAGGCCAGATAATCCTTGCGCTGCCACTTGTGTTTTTCCCAGGCATGAGTCCGGATAATCTTGGTCAACTCCATGATGCAGACATCATGCGTGTCAAAATCAAAGTTGCCCAAAAATGCTCCGGATTGGAAAATGTCCACGCCAGGTCTATGGGCATGCTCTGAAATTTCTGCGCAGAGGATCCGATTTTCTTTTCCTGGTCTTTGGATAATAATTTTATAGGATGGTTTTTCTTTTTTAATACGCACCAGTTCTTCAATGGAATCCGGTGGGAGAATCGGGTCGGCTACACTTGGGGGTAAAAAGGCAGCTAAAAGACCGGGGCTTAAGTCCACCCTTTCCAAAGCAGCTTTGAATACGGGCAGATCGTTTTCATCCAGAGGGGCAACCGGTGTCAGGCGACCCGTTTCCAGATGGGGTAAAACCAGCTCCATAAAAGCTTCAAGGCCGGCTTGCCAATGGGCACTTCTTGGGTCTTTTTTCTCATCAATCCATTGTTTTGCTTTTGACAACATTTGATCCATTAAGTCACACTCTTGTTTAAATATTCATACGGTTAAGATTGGAACAAAAATAGTATCTTCCTCATTTTGCCTATAGTATTACCATACTCCCCCAATAATACCAAGGGATAATAAGATATGAGATAACTGTATCAAAACAAACTTGGAAATGGGGTAACGCATTCCTTTTCCTGACCCCATTCCCCTTCACTTTATTCTCTTTTTAATTCTATTGGCCCGCCCTTTTAGCATGCGAACACTCTGTATCTTATTTGCAAATTAAGTTTAATAGTTTAATACGTACTTAATACTACCCCTTGTTTCGATAAAATAAATTATTCTCCCTTGTCAGCCAAAGATACTAATTTTTCTTTCAAATAACCGGGGCAATTTGTGGTTATTGATGTTACCCCATATTTTCTATATTTTTGTGCCATTCTTATGTCATCAATTGTCCAGACATGATACTCATATCCCTGCTCAAGGATTTGCCTGACAAAAGATTCTGTTACTGATTTATGCGTCTTTAAACTATATCCATCCGCATGCGTAAACCGGAGGGTTTTTAACACATCATCAATGGTTGGGATAACTTGCTGTGATATCGGTTTTCTCTTAAATCCGGATAATATTAAAACTTTAAGTTCCGGAGCGGTTTTTTTGATTGCTGCAACCACTTCGGTATGAAAGGATATAATTAAAATCTGCTTAGGAAAAAGTTGAGAATTTCGTAAATCCTCGTATAATTTTGGTAAAAGCTCTTGCCCGCATTTGATTTCGAGAAAGATTTGTTTGTCTTCCGGAACAATTTTTAAAACATCCGAAAGCGTTGGAATATATGTCCCTTTCCACTGCTTCCCAAACCATGAGCCAACATCAAGAAGTTGAAGCTCTTCAAGCGTTGATTCGGCAATGATAAGTTTTTTGCCGGCAACCTTTTGTGTTGTTTTATCATGAATACAGACTATTTTGCCATCACGTGTCAGATGAAGATCCGTTTCTATAGCATCGGCCCCTTGTTTCCATGCCAGTTCAAATGCAGGAAGTGTGTTTTCCGGGGCATCATTGGATGCACCGCGGTGTGCAATAATAAGAGGAACCATAGAGTATTTCAACTTTTTGTCGGCCATTTTTTGTGCGTAAACAGAGGAGTTGATCCTCACTCCAATTTACTTTTTATTATATAGCATATGGGACTAATTGATAAATATTTTTTTTCTTTTTTTGATTCTTATTCGACAAATGAATAAGATCATATATACGTCGATTCCTTAAAAATTTATCAGCATGTACTGCTTATTTACCCGTTCAATAACACTGCCGATGGAAATATGTTTTCATCTTTCCATCCATTTTAAAAACAAAAAAGCCCCGTACTTCAATTATCTGAAGATTGGGGCTTTTTTATATCCGGTCATGTTCAATCCTTTTGAAAGTCTATAAATAATAAAATGAGACAACGGATTCTTGTTTCCAGAAAATACCAAAACGACACAAATTGTATAATGAACAACAATACGAAAATTTTGCTATCACTTTAATCAATTAAATGAGGAGTTCCCATTAATAAGCACGATAGTTATTCACCTTAAAAGCAGATTTCGATTTGATTGTTATGAAATGTCGGTATATATACACAGCAACCAACAATCTATCTCAAAGCAAGGGGATATATGAAAATACTTCACACATCAGACTGGCATATCGGACGGTCTCTCCATGGCCGTAAAAGGTATAACGAGTACGAAGCCTTTCTGGGTTGGCTGGCGGCACTCATTGAAGGTGAAAATATTGATGTTTTGCTTGTAGCTGGAGATGTGTTTGACAACAGTACTCCGAGTAACCGGGCGCAGGAAATATATTACCGCTTTTTAAACCGTGTGGCTGCATCTGTAAACCATCATGTTGTGGTAACAGCTGGAAATCATGATTCGCCTTCATTTTTAAATGCTCCCCGTGAACTCTTAAGATTTCTTAACATTCATGTTGTAGGTTGTGCTTCCGAATTTGCTCAGGATGAATTGATAACAATTTTAAGTGCAGATAACGAGCCGCAGCTTATTATATGTGCTGTTCCTTATCTTCGTGACCGTGATATCCGAACCGCTGAGGCCGGAGAAAGCCTGGAGGATAAAGAAAAGAAAATTATTGAAGGTATAAAATCTCATTATCGAAAACTTTATAAAGCAGCGGAAGAAAAACGCGCATTACTTGATAAACCCTTGCCCGTTATAGCTATGGGACATCTTTATACTGCCGGAGGAAAAACTATTGACGGTGACGGTGTCAGAGAACTTTATATCGGAACTCTTTTGCATGTGGGAACGGATGTGTTTCCCGAAAGCATTGACTATCTTGCCCTTGGGCATCTTCACATACCGCAAAAGGTTGGCGGTTCGGATTTTATCCGCTACTCCGGCTCTCCGCTGCCGATTGGTTTCGGGGAAGCTTTGCATGAAAAAAGCGTTACTATAGTTGAATTTTCTGACGAAAAGCCTGTTGTTAAAACCATACCTGTTCCCTGTTTTCAGGAATTAAAAAATATAAAGGGCGATTTGCAAACGATTATACAAAATATCGAAGAACTGAAATCGAAAAAAAGCTCAGCCTGGCTGGAGATAGTATATGAAGGGAATGAGATTGCAGCAAATTTGCGCGAGCTTATAGATGAAGCCGTTTGCGGCAGCAGTCTTGAAATTCTTCGCATTAAAAACAATATGATTATTGAACGTGTTTTAGAAAGGATCAATGTTAATGAAACGCTTGATGATCTTGATGTTTATGATGTATTCGGCCGCTGTCTTGATATGCATGAAATTTCCAAAGAACATAAAAATGAGCTTCTTGGCACATACCGGGAAGTAATTTCTGCTTTGAACGAAGAAGACATAATGAAGGAATAGGTTGTGCGGCATGAAGATACTTGGCATCAGATTTAAGAATCTTAATTCTCTTACCGGCGAATGGCGAATTGATTTCACACACCCGGATTTTACTTCCAATGGAATATTTGCAATCACCGGCCCGACAGGCGCAGGAAAAACTACCGTTCTTGATGCCCTTTGCCTCGGACTTTATGGCAGAACCCCCCGTCTGGATAAAGTTACAAAAAGCAGCAATGAAATTATGTCAAGACAAGCCGGAGAATGTTTTGCAGAAGTTGAATTCGAAACATTAAAAGGCCGCTATCGCTGTCACTGGAGCCAGCACCGCGCCAGAAAAAAACCAGGTGGTGAGCTTCAGCAGTCAAAACATGAAATATGTGAAGCTGATTCGGGGAAAGTACTGGAATCAAGAATAGCTTTAGTTGGAGAATTTATTGAAAAAGCCACAGGCATGGACTTTGAACGTTTTACACGTTCAATGCTTCTTGCACAAGGCGGATTTGCAATATTTCTTAAAGCTCCTCCCAATGAAAGGGCTCCCATACTCGAACAGATTACGGGTACTGAAATCTACAGCAAAATTTCTGTTAAAGTTCACGAAAGACGCGTGACTGAAAACAATAAACTGGAAATACTTCAGGCGGAACTTAAAGGCATCCATATTTTAAGTGAAGACGAAGAAAGAGATTTTAATACCGGTCTTAAAGAAAAACAGAATCAGGAAGCTCAGATATCAGCTAAAGCAAAGGAGCTGGTAACAGCAGCAAACTGGATCGAGGAAATAAACAAGCTTGAAAAAGATATAGAAGATCTTGGCGAAAAACGCAAAGATTCCGATAAGCGCAGGCAGGAGTTTGAACCGGAAGCCAAAAAGCTTGAAAAATCCCGAAAGGCAGCCGGACTGGAAGCTGATTACCGGGGTGTAACAACTTTGCGTACGCAACAGGAAACGGAATTAAAGGAACTTGACAGCGCTGTTTTGCTTTTGCCTGAAAAAGATAAAGTTCTTCATGATGCATTGTCTCAAAAAATATCCGCTGAAAACACATTAAATGAAGCGCAAAAAAAGCAGTACTCGGAAATGCAAACCTTCAAACAGGTGCGTGATCTTGATACTTTGTTAAGAGAGCAGAAAAAACAGCTCACAGGACAAGAAAAGAAAATTGAAGAAACTAAAAAGCAAATATCGGCTTATAAAATAAATATAGAAAAAAGCGAAAACCATGTGAAGAAATCGCTCGCATCTTTGGAAGCAATTAGTGATTACATGATAAAACATGGCGTCGATGCTGCATTAATGACAAACTTAAGCGCCATTGAAAGGGGCTTTGCTTCATTTCAGGATGTCGATAAAAAGCATAAAAAAGCATTGAAAGAACTTGATGCAGCAGAAAAGAAAAAAGAGAAAACCTCTGCTGATTGTAAAAAGCTTGAAGCAGAACATAATAAATTACACCTTGAATTTAAAAAGCTGCGGGATGAAGTAAAAAGCATCGGCGATGAAATATCAAATATTTTGAAAGGACGTGACATCAGCCAGCTACGGTCAGAACATGAAAACCTTAAAGACCGTGAACGCCTGCTGGTTCAAACAGAACAAACCATCGCAAGAATTGATAAAACCTTTGAAAAGAAAAAAAGCTGTGAAAAGAAAATTGATGAATTAACAAGAAATAATTTAGTACTATCAGATGAAATTAAAACCCATAATGAAAAAAAAGAAGATCTTGAAAAAGACATTGCCTCACTGGAAACACAGGAGTCTCTTCTTAATCGTATTCATAATCTTGAAGAAGAAAGAAAAAGGCTTGAAGACGGCAAACCATGCCCTCTTTGCGGCGCAACCGATCATCCTTATGCAAAGGCAAATGTTCCTGCATTAAGCGAAACTGAATCCGAACTGAAAAAGGCAAAGGCGGAATTCAAAAAAATATCCGACAAGCTTACTAAGCTTGAAAATGAGCGGGTCAAAAATACAGCAGCTTTAGAATATTCTGAAAAAGAAATTAAAGAACATAAAACATTGCTGGATACTGACGAGAAACAGTGCAAAGCAGAAATAGCTGCATTAAATATTGAAGCCACACCCGGTGAACGGGCAGTAAAAGTACACAATCAGCTTACGGCAGTTAAGTCCAAAATAACCGAAATCTCGCACGTTATTGCAATGGTTGAAGAAAAAAGAAAAAAGGAAAAATCAGCACAAACAAACTTTGAAAAAGTAAGAGAAAAACAGAACAAAGCGGAAAAAGCGTTGCAGGACTCAATCCATAACATGAAGACAGCCGCTGATGATTATAACCGTCAAATAAATGAATGCAATGCTTTAAAAGAAGAAGTTGAAAAAGCCCAAATGTCTGCGATTGAAGATATTCAAGCTTTCGGGATTAACAATATTACGATAGAAAACCTTAACCCCACATTACAAAAGCTTACTGAACGAAGAAATACCTGGCAGGCAAAAGATACTGAAAAAAATTCTTTGGAGAAAAAGATAGATGAATTAAAAGCTGAAATTGGCAAAAATAAAACCATGACAGATAAGCTTGAAGCGGATCTGGCCGATAATAATTTAGAGCGCAGTAATTTAAAAAGAGAATATGAGGCGCTGAATTTAAAACGCTGTAACCTGTTTGGTGAAAAAAGCCCTGACATTGAAGAAAAACTTCTGGCTGAAGCAATTGATACGGCCGGTAAAGCACTTGAAACAAAGCGTGAATTATATGCCCGAATTGAAAAAGAGATCAGTGCTCTTAAAGATAAAATGGATTTTCTTAAAGGAAAAACAGAAAAACGGGCAGTAGAACTTATCCAGGCGGAACAAAAAATATCTGAGCAATTTAAAACGACAGGATTTGAAGATGAAGCGGATTTCCGTTCTTGTTGCCTGAGCAAAGAAGAACGGGAATTGCTGGCTTCAAGGGAAAAAGCGCTGTATGAGGAAAAACTGGAACTTGATACGCGGTTTAAGGACAAATCCGATGCCCTTTTAAAAGAACGAGGTAAAAATCTGACAGATTTATCCAAAGATTTGCTTGCGGAAAAAATACACAGTGCCGAAGATGATCTTAAAGAATTACGGCTTGATATCGGAGGCATTATAAAAAGTCTTGCCGATAATGAGAAGCAAAAAAAAGATCAGGTTGAGCGCATAAAAAATATCGAAGCCCAAAAAACAGAATGCGCCCGCTGGGACAACCTGCATCAGCTTATAGGTTCTGCCGATGGCAAGAAATTCAGAAACTTTGCCCAGGGGCTTACATTTGAAATGATGATATCTCATGCCAACCGGCAGCTTAAAAAGATGACGGATCGCTACTTACTTATCCGCGACACATTGCAGCCATTGGAACTAAATGTTGTCGATAATTATCAGGCGGGTGAAATCCGTTCGACAAAGAATCTGTCCGGAGGCGAAAGCTTTATCGTAAGCCTTGCTCTTGCGCTTGGATTGTCTCAAATGGCAAGCAGAAATGTTCGTGTTGATTCTTTATTTCTTGATGAAGGCTTCGGAACTTTAGATGAGGATTCGCTTGAAACGGCAATAGAAACTCTTGCACAATTACAGCAGGACGGAAAGCTTATAGGCGTTATATCTCATGTGCCTGCCTTAAAAGAACGAATCGGCACTCAAATAGAAGTGATTTCTGAAGCAGGAGGACGCAGCCGCTTAAGCGGACCTGGATGTTACAAAATCTGAAACCAATGAGCCAGTTTCAAAACGCCCCATTTTGGCCGATCTCTGCGTTGGGCTCAAATTTCAATCCTCGAAATACTAAATATATTCCTGTGGTTGAAATTTTCTCCCGCCTTGAGCTTGACCAAACTGAAACGTTTTGAAAGTG